>JAOZOC010000313.1 GCA_029933495.1 Bacteroidales bacterium | reverse complement strand
TATTCGTACCTTTGATTCTTGGTGTAGTCCTGAACAATACAAATCCGGATGTTTCTGAAAATAAGAAAGTGATAAAGACAACTATTGAGAAAGTTTATAATGAGAATTTTAAAGGTCAATTTACTGATAAGGAAATTAGTCGAATGGTGGAGAAAACCAGTAGTAGTGCAGTTGATTCTATTGTTCAATATACTACATACGAACCGGTTTCGATAGCTAATGTTGATGCAAAGAAGGTCGAAGATGAGATTTATACAAGTATCTCACAGAGCCTTAAAAATGTAGATATCTCGGGAGATAAAAAGGAAGCAATGAAAAAGGTTATTAAAGTTGGAAAGGATAATGCCTATGTTGCAATAGAAAAAGAGAGATTGAATATCAGGTATAATTATTTCTATGACATGTTGATTTTCCTCGGGCTGTCCATTTCTTCACTACTATTTGCTTTCTTACTGAAGATTGAGGATAAGAAAAAAGGCTATGGACTTGAAATGCCAAATATTAAAAAATAGTGTTGGTTGTTTAAATCGGTTTTCTTATCTTTGTGTTTATTATAAAACAGTGAAAGATGAAATATGTTTTTGACAGAATAACGGTAAGTGATGATACCTGTAACGGAAAACCTGCAATCAGGGGTAAAAGAATAACTGTTCAGACTATTTTAGAGTTTTTAAGTTCAGGCGATGATGTAAATGAAATATTACGGCAATATCCATCATTGGAATATGAGGATAATGGCAAGTTTAAAGTTTGCTGCCGAGCTTCTAGATAGGAAATTCACAATGATTCCTGCTTCATGAAGGTAGAATTTGTTGTAGATGCTAATTTGCCGTACTATTTTAATATATTGTTGGCTGATAGTAAACTTGTAAATGTTTATAAAAACAAGTTGGAAAGTATTAATTAAAATATATAAAATAATGAGCAAAGAAATATTAAATCTCGAACCAAAGGCTTTATGGAAGCATTTTTACAGCCTTACACAGATACCCAGACCTTCAAAAAAGGAAGGGAAGATAATAGAATATATGAAAAAGTGGGGGGAAGACCTCAGACTTGAGACAGTTGTTGATGATATCGGTAATGTGATAATTAAAAAACCTGCTACTCCCGGAATGGAAGACCGAAAAGGGATTATCCTTCAGGGACACCTTGATATGGTACCTCAAAAAAACAGCGATAATAATCACGATTTTGAGAAAGACCCGATAGATGCTTACGTTGATGGAGAATGGGTAACCGCAAGAGGAACAACACTTGGTGCTGATAACGGAATGGGTGTTGCTGCTGCAATGGCTGTTTTGGAAGATGATAACATTGCACACGGTCCAATTGAAGCACTATTTACGATTGATGAAGAAACCGGAATGACAGGAGCAATTAATCTTAAACCTGGTTATCTTGACGGAGATATCCTTCTTAATATGGACTCTGAGGATGAAGGTGAGCTTTATATTGGCTGTGCCGGTGGAATAGATACAAATGTTAAATATACTTTTACGAAAAAACAAACCCCTGGTGGAACGAAAGCTTATAAGCTGATTGTTAAAGGCTTAAAAGGCGGACACTCAGGACTTGATATTCACCTCGGAAAAGGGAATGCCTGCCTGATAATTAATAAAGTAATGCTTGAAGCATCTGAAAAATTTGGTTTAAGGGTTGCCGAAATTGATGCAGGGAGCCTTCGTAATGCAATTCCAAGGGAAGCATCTGCAACAGTTGTTATTCCCAGTGAGTATGAAGATGCCTTCAAATCATTCCTGAATGAGATTCAGAGTTCTGAAAAAGAGGCTTTGAAAGATATTGATCCTGATCTGGTAATTCTGGCTGAGGATGAGAATGTTCCAAATTCTGTTATTGATAAAGAAACACAAGAGGGATTGTTTAACGGTGTTGCCAATTGCCCCAATGGTGTTTTAGCCTGGGATGCAAATTTGGCCGGAGTTGTCGAAACATCTTCAAATCTTGCAATTATTAAGATGAATGGTGACGCAATAGAAGTCGCATGCCTTACACGTAGTGCCGTCGATTCTGAAAGAGATATCTGGGCTCATAAAATTGCTGATAACTTCAGGGATAATGGGGCAGAGGTTAGTCATGCAGGAGCTTACCCGGGTTGGAAACCGAATGTTACTTCCGAAATATTGGAAACTATGAAAGAGGTTTACAACAATAAGTTTGGTAAGATCCCGGATGTGAAGGTTATTCATGCAGGTCTGGAGTGTGGTATCCTTGGTGCGACATACACAAACTGGGATATGATATCTTTCGGCCCAACGATCAGATTTCCACACTCCCCTGACGAAAAGGTTAAGATAGAAACCGTTCAGAAGTTTTGGGATTATCTTGTTGAGACACTCAAGAATGTTCCAAAGAAATAGTTTTTTATTGTTTTAAGTTATTCTGACATTTATGTTCCAGGCGTTTACGTCTGGAACTTTTTTTTACTTTCCTTCTCTGAAAAAGTGAAATAATGCTGTCGCTTTTTTCTTTCCAATACCTTCAACTTCAATCAGGTCGATAATATCAGCAAGAATTATGCTCTCAATCGTTTTAAAATGTGTTAATAAATTGTGTGCTAATTGAGGCCCAATACCTGGTAGGTTTTGTATGAAAAAGTGTTTTTGGTTTTGCTTGCTCTTTGAGTTTCTGCCCTTTTTGTAAATAAATTGGGGTGGATTGAAATGTTGGTGTGCTGCCATTATCATAAGCTCTACAGTATCTTCTTTCCCAGATGATCTGATAACCGGTATTTGCCACGCCAGACTTATGGAAAGCAGTGCACCCTTAATTGCTTCAGGTTTTATATTGCGAGCAGTTTGAAAAGGATTGCCTTCAACAATAATTAAAGGAATTAGCCCTGTCTTCTTCATCCCTTCGCATTGTGCGAATAATCTGCCGTTTATAATAGATTGAATAAAATCAGTTTTTGTTTTTCTTTCAACAACAATGCTGTCGTTAATAATATAATCCCCAACAACTAGCTGAAATGTTTTGGTTTTTATGTTTCTGCTAATTAGCAATTGAGGAATTCCTGAACTTCTTTCGCGGTTGTCGGCAATAATTGTGATTTCCATTGTGGTTTGTTTGTTTTATCATTCAAAAGTAGTAAAACTGGAATATATTTTCTGTCTCCTAAAAACTTTTAATAATAATGTTTATTTTTTTTACTTTTTTCTTGTCAGGAAATAAAATATACCTATCTTTGCACCCTCAAAAAAACAGGTAATAATGAAAAGGACGTTTCAACCATCAAGAAGAAAAAGAGTTAATAAGCACGGCTTCAGGGCAAGAATGGCTTCTAAGAACGGGCGAAAAGTTTTGGCAAGAAGAAGAGCCAAAGGTAGAAAGAAACTGACAGTTTCTGATGAAAAACTTGATAAGAGGTAATCTGTCAGGGTGTTAACTCTGTTATGATATATCAAATGGGAGATAATCGAAGGTTATCTCCTTTTTGTTTTTTTATACTATTATCAAAATCATTTAAAGAATTATTCTACTTTTGCCTTTGATAAAAGAGTTTTTTGTTTTTACTGTTTTTATAGAATAATAAAATGCAACTCCTCAGGACTATTCTTATAATATTGATTATCTACTATCTGTTCAAATTGATAGCTAGGTATCTTCTGCCCTGGTTTGCAAAATATTTTATCAATAAGGCTGCCAGGCAGTATCAGAATCAATATCAGAAACAGCCCGAAAAAAAAGTAGGCGAGGTCAGTATTGAGTATAAACCTGAAAAAAAAGGAAAACTTGATGATCTTGGTGAGTATGTTGACTTTAAGGAGATGAAAGATGAATCTGATTAAAAGAACTCTTTTTAAAATATTCGGGCTGAAAAACTATCTGAAAATAGTTAGTTCTGCATTTTTCTTTTTATACAGGACGAAATTGCTAAAAAATAATCCAGCCATCCACCACCATTACTTTGTTAAAAAACTCATTAGAGAGGGTGATTATCTAATAGATATTGGCGCAAACCTCGGTTATTATTCAGTTATATTTGCCTCTCTTACAGGAGACAAAGGGAAAGTTTACAGTGTTGAACCTGTCGAGCCTTTTCGGGAAGTGCTAAAGAGGAACACAAAAAAGTTTAGCAATGTTGAGATTATTCCTTATGCACTTGGCAATGAAAATGATGTAACGGTAAAAATGGGAATTCCTGCCGGTAATAAATATCTCAGCCATGGCAGGACACAGATAATGGATGAAGACTTTGAATCAAAATTTACTTTTGATGTTAAAATTATGAACCCGAACCTGGTTTTTAAATCTCTTGAAAAGCTTGATTATATAAAATGTGATATCGAGGGTTATGAAGGTGTCGTTATCCCTGAAATGATGCCAATTATCTCAAAATACTTGCCAATCCTGCAAATTGAGACGAGTGGGACAGCAAAGGAAAAGATTACAGTGCTTCTGTCGAAGCTTGGGTACAAGACATATAATTTAATTGATTTCAGACTTATTCCTGAAGATAGGAATAAGGAAAAACCTTTTGGAGATATCTTTTATATTACTGATCAAAGATTATCTGAATTGGCTGAAGAATTAATTACTAAATAAATTAAAGTAGGTATGAAAAACGATATTTTAAAGAAATACATTCCGTATATTGCTGCAATATTTATCTTTTTGTTTTTAACGCTGGCCTATTTAAGCCCGGTACTTGAAGG
>JAOZOC010000312.1 GCA_029933495.1 Bacteroidales bacterium | reverse complement strand
CGGAAATATTGCTGCTTAAAACTGATGAGGAAGGACTTATAGCCCATACATCTGATATACAAAAAGAAACTAATAAAGGTAATTTCATTTATCCAAATCCAAATAACGGGCGTTTCTCTTTGTTATTACCAACGGGAGATATTAGTATAAAAGTATTCGATTTAAATGGAAAAATTATTTATGATGAACAAATGCGGTTTATTAAAAATCAGACCATAAAAATCGGAGATATAGATAAAGGATGTTATATAGTTTATGTTACTGCAAAAAACTTTTCTGTATCTGAAAAGATAGTAGTTTACCAATAAATATCTTTTGTCAATAAATAGCTTTCAAACGGCCAAAAATATGCTAATCAATTCTTTAAGGTCGTAACAGAATAGTGTGCGGGAAGTCGTGAAGAGTTAGACCGGAGGTGATGTTTAAGGTTATGAGGCCGGTATGGGATTAAGTTTAGGGTTAGGTTGACCTGCGCACAATCTCCAGATGACCGCTCTATGCCATCGCAAGGAAGAATCGAATTGTTATTCGAATGATTGCACCGGAGTCATCAGGAGATACCTTCCCTATTCCGGGCTGTTCCGGTTTTTAGTGCACAATCCTTTCAAGTCGAAGCAGGCTAAGTGCGTGGGGGTCTTGAAAGGTTGGATTCGGAGGTGATGTTTGGGGTTATGAAGCAGGTATGGGATTGAGTTTAGGGTTAGGTTGGCCTGCGTACAATCTCCGGTAACTGCTACGCGCTGTCCAGGATTCACGCCTGATTAGTCATTAGGGCAGGATAGTGATGCTTTGCTTACCTTCTTCGTGAGCAAAATCCTGAAAAAAATAAACTTAAATTTGAATAGAGGTAATTATTTTAGTATCTTTGTCAAACACAATCAAAAACAAGTCAAATGAAACCACGAACTTTACTTTCGATTTTTGCACTTGTAATTACGATAAGTGCATTTGGCCAAAAACCAACAATGGTACTGACCTTTACAGCTGAGAACAGTGGGCAATACGTTCCACTTGACAGTATCCTCATTGAAAACCTGACACAGGGTGGAGATACGACTCTTTATGAACCCGATACTGTGTTGATATTGGATTACATTACAAGTATCGGTGATAATGGAGTCATTGAGAAAAACACTTTTTCTGTTTCACAGAATTACCCCAATCCTTTTAAAGAAAAAACAGAAATTAACGTGTATTTGCCTGTAAAAGATGATATTGAAATCACTATCCGTGATATTGCAGGCATGAAACTGGCACATTACAAGAATACCTTAAAGCGGGGCAATCATACATTCTCTTTCTATTCCGGCGATGGAATGTATTATTTACTAACCGTAACAGGAAAACAAACAAGCAAATCAATAATAATGCTAAGCATAAATAGTAATATTGATAATAAAGGTAATTGCAAAATTGTTTATAATGGATTCAGGGATAATGAAATTAGTTTTAAAACCCAACGCCTACGCAGAGTAGTTCCTGCGCTCGCAGAACGTGCAATGAATAATTTTGTATTTAGCCTTGGTGATGAACTTAAATACACTGCTTACTCATATCTTGGGGAGAGGACAATAACCGATTTGCCAGCCGGGGACCAAACCTATATATTTCAGTTTGCATATGGTGAACCTTGCGTAGGAATGCCAACCGTAACAGATAATGACGGTAACATATACAATACCGTAGAAATGGGCTCACAATGCTGGATGGCAGAAAACCTGAAAACCACAACATACCAAAACGGCACTCAAATACCTAATGTGGAGGATAATACAACATGGCAAAATCTAACGACAGGAGCGTTTGCATGGTATTATAACGATATTAACTGGAAAGACTCCTATGGTGCTTTGTACAACTGGTATGCCACTGTTGACATCAACGGTCTTTGTCCAACGGGATGGCATGTGCCAACAGATGACGAATGGACAGAATTGGTCGGTTTTATCGGCGGAGCAGGCTGGCCCCACGGCAACGAACTAAAATCGTGCAGGCAGATGAATTCACCTTTGGGCGGAGGGTGCAACACATCGGAACATCCCAGGTGGAATGAGACTGTTGCAGCTTATGGTACTGACGATTACGGGTTCTCAGGCCTTCCGGGCGGCTTTCGCAACAGCGTTGGGTCGTTTTATAACGTTGGATACACCGGTGACTGGTGGTCTTCTATTGAGTATTCCCTGGCAAATGCTATGTTCCGTCAACTGTCGCACTCCACAGGCTACTTATTCGTGGGCAACTACCTAAAGCAGCATGGGTTCTCGGTCCGCTGTCTTAGGGATTAGGCACTTTAATAATTTTATTATTACGGTGAAGTCAAAAAAATCGTCATTCTGTACAAAGGGAAGGAGCATTAAAGAACCAAATTATTATATTTTGAAATACTGTTTTTTACGTAACCAATAAAATTAAAAGTTATGAGCAAATTAATTATCTTCTTATTGATGGTTTTATCAACCTTTGTTAACTCACAGGAATACTGGTCTTACAACATTGACTTTGAAGATCCGGGCCAGCTCTTCAGATTGAAAATTGACACTGCATCAAATCCAAATAATATATGGCAAATTGGTGAACCACAAAAGACCATTTTTAATAGTGCATATTCACCACCGAATGTTATTGTAACTGACGCAATCAATTCATATCCGCCAAATGATACTTCCCTTTTTTTGATTACACATATAGCAAATGATGGATTTATCTGGTCTCAAATTGTAATCTTATCAGGATATTATAAGTCGGATTCTGATTCATTAAATGATTACGGTTTAATTGAATTTTCTCCTGATAATGGTGAAACATGGATAGATATACTAAAAGATACAGTTTATAATCAGTATTTGGAATGGGATACAGAGAAACCTGTCCTTACGGGAAGTGTTACTGAATGGACTTATTTTTATGTTAACCTTGCCCATTTAGGAGATACTTTTGATATAAATATAGGAGATACATTGTATTATAAGTTTTCATTTATTAGTGATGGGATAGAAGAACAAATGGACGGGTTAATGTATGATAATCTGCATTTTGAAGATTGGTCGGAGGGAATTAAGGAATTCGGGTTTGACTTAGTAAAAAGTAAATGCTTTCCTAATCCAATAAAAAAAGAACTAACAATCTCATTTAACAACAAACAAAACTCTAATTTTGATTTGTATATATACGATATTATTGGAAACAAAATACACGGTTCCAAAACAAATTCAAACATTGTTAATTTATCGGTTTCAAAATATAACAACGGAACATATTTTTACAAATTAGTTGATAAAAAAAACAGGAAATATACAATTGGAAAATTTATAAAAGAATAAAAACTATTGGCTGATAAATAGCCTTTAAACGTCAGGTAGTACTTAGAGTTGTTCTGGATTATAACAATGGCCTTGCGAGATTGGTTCAGACTTCACATTCTATGGCTGATACATTATTCCGGAACCTGATATCAACCGAGTTTTAAATTCGATAAAACAATTATTTGAAGAGTAAATCAAAAAAGTTTAAAACCTTTTAAGTCGAAGAAGGCTAAGTGCGTGGGGGTCTTGAAAGGTTGGATTCGGAGGTGATGTTTAAGGTTATGAGGCCGGTATGGAAGTAGGCTTAGGGTTAGGTTGGCATGCACGGAATCTCCGGATGACTGTTCTTTGCTATCGCAAGGAAGAATCGAATTGTTATTCGAATGATTGCACCGGAGTCATCAGGAGATATCATCCTGCTCAATAATCCCGCGTATAAAAAACAAGGATTAATAAATTTTGTTCTTAATTTATTTTGTTGTGTAAATAATTTTTGATGAAACGTTTGTCTCTTCTGTAACCAATCTGCAAATATAGACTCCGGGCTTATCCTGCTTCGGTTCCCATTTGAAAGAGTGTTTGCCTGCTTTCAGTTTTTTATTCTTTAAAATTACATCAACCTCCTTATTTCCACTATTGTAAATCGCTAATGAAACAGTTTCATCTTTAGCAAGTTCAAAAAATATTGTTGTATTTCTGTTAAAAGGATTGGGTACTACTTTCAGGGAATTATTGCCTACGGTTCGTTCATCGGTATTTGTAACTACAAAAACATTTTCATCCGACCATTCACTCCATTTCAGATTATTGTCGCGGTATCTTATTCTCCATCCGTAGGTTGATGATGGAAAAGCTGATGAAGGAATTTCAAGTTTTGTTATATCAACACCTTCGTTCAGGTCAACAGGAATAAAGTCGGGTGCTCCCGAATCGCCGTAAACATTCATTTTATCCCTCGTTTTATCAATTGTCGGGTTAGAAAAGTCGCCTGGAGTAGTGGTCAGTTGAATTTGCGTTGTCATCAATGAATCAATACCTGAGAATTCTGAACCCTGAAAAACAATTGTGTCATTTACAAAAGCCGGATCAAGTGCAATCGGTTTATCCGGTTTGGGCTGGTCAGGTTTTGAATACCAAAAATCAACAAGTTCGTTATCAAGTTCTTTTTCAGGATGTCCTAAGCTGAATGTTCGGGCAGTATATGATTTATCATCAATATTCACATCAACTATTGAATAGTCATAATGGTCGAGCGACAAAAATATCTCATCATAGTTTTGCTGATTGCTGTACATTCCCCACCTGTCGAGAGGGGAGCCGCCGCCGCCGCTTAAAAGAATGTGCATATCGCTATTATATTGCGGATTATCTGCGTCAAGCTCGATTGTGCCATGTTCATAAT
>JAOZOC010000806.1 GCA_029933495.1 Bacteroidales bacterium | reverse complement strand
TGAGATAAAATCCGGGAGCAGTGTTTGCACCATCGGTAATAAACTCAATAAAAACCTTATTCCCGGTGGATTCAATATCTTCAGGTAAGATGGCGCCGGTCAATTCAGCAAGAATAGGGGCTGTATTATCTTCACCATCATAGATATAAAGCTTGTCGCCATCATTGAACAAATCCAGGCGTTTGACCATTATTGTAATATTGGTTACCGAATCGTATTCCGTTTGCGGATCAATGAGCCAGGAAGTCTGGGTATTGTTTAAATAATCATTAACCGGTCCGCTACCGTCTGTAATACTACCTTCAAAATAATTTAATGTGTCAGCTCCGGCTGCATAAAAGGGATAGTTGAAATTGACAGTATCGGGCTGAAATAAACTGGAACAGAATTGATGTGAATTGTAGGCAAGAATATTGTCAAGTGTATAGTAGCCATCAGAAATACCACTCCAGCCAAAATTAAAGTGAAAATATTCCTCATCCTGATACCCGTCACAGACAAAAACATGGCCGATATCAGGATATTGTGAATATCCGGCATAATAAACCGGACTGGCCATATTAAGGTTGTCCAATATGTTGTTCTTCCATTCTCCTACAGTCATACTGTCTGTATAAAGGAAGGTAGAAGGCTTCAATTTAAAATGATAGTCGAGTGAATCAAGTAACAAATGAGGATTTAATATAAAAAAGTTGCCCGGAAATGAAATACTGGGACTGAACTCTGTGAGTAGAGATGCTGCAAAATGATATATGTATTCAGCAATAGCTGTATTTGCTGTCTGCGGATCATCCACCATTTCATCATAGCGGTACCATGTATTTTCATAATCAGCAGTTTGAACCCCCAATTGAGGGTAAGATTCGGGAATATAAGAGGTAAATCCCTGTCCGTGATCGGGCCATCTCCAGTAATAAGCTATCTGAGCCGCCGCTGTGGCAAAGCATCCGGTTATCGTATGATTTCCTGATGCAGAATCAACAGGGCAGTATAAATTAAATGGATGACCCTGGTCCCACAAAGTAGTTATTAAGGGTTCCACTTCTTTGCTGTTTATTACAGATTTAGTTGAAATAAAGTTATCAGTAAGATAATATGCCCATTGGTCAGTAGTATTTTTCTCAGGTTCAATTTGGTTTTTCCGGGCATATAATACCTGCTCTTTGTATTGTCCAAACCAGTATTGCACATTGGGTGGCCG
>JAOZOC010000311.1 GCA_029933495.1 Bacteroidales bacterium | reverse complement strand
CATCTCCTTTCACGAGAGTTCCTTCAAACTCAGTATTTTGGGAACCTCCACCGTTTCCCAGAACAATTGCAGCAGTAGCACCCGAAGCAGAGTTTCTATAGCCACAATATGAACCATAGTTACCCCACATCCTCTGGAGATTACTTTTACCACTCCACAAAATATCAAGTAAATCAGGCGACCAGCCTGACTTTACATAACCTGTCTGATTATAAAAATCATAAACTATATCAAGATAATCAACTCCTGTAAATAATGTCAATGTTTTTTGTACACCCCACTGGTCAAGTGTGGCCTGAACTGTATCACCTGCGGATTGGTCAATGGTTATGTTATAAATAGCATCCTGCTGATTTGGAGAGACATCCGAAAGTGCTGCAACATGATTATTGGATGAGTTTTCGTTATAATCACCGTCGGTTTCCGACCAGTAAGCCATATCGGAGCTTACGACGGAGTATGTATCTCCAAGCCCGTTTTTGTAAAAGACCCAGTTGGCCTTACCGCCGATTCCTTCAAAAACCATAAAAACCTTGTCGTTGTGCATGACCAGCTCATCTCCGCCATCGTGGTCAATATCACTGAAATAGCAGGCTGTTGTAGCGGAATATTGCCCGTCGGCCCAGCGTGATGCTTCGGTATAAACGTTTGAATTTTTGATATGGGATGAGTAGCGATGCTCCCAGTCGGCCACTTCTCCCGAAGTATGCCAGCCTGTTTCGTGAAGGTTAATCATCATTGTGTACCAGGCAAGTTGAGCCAGATTGTTATCATTCACACTCATCAGGAAATTATAAGCATCAGTCCAGACGGAACCGTAGTTCCATTGTGGGGAATGATTGTCGGAATGTGAAGGTGTGGCAGCCCAGTTTATATACCAGCTATTGTTACTTCCTCCATATCCGTCAGTCCCGCCGAGCAAATTATAGGTTCCTTTTGTCAGGCTTGCACTTGTGCCGTTAAAGTCCGGATTCTGGATTGCATCGTCAAGTTTCCACACATTGACTCCCGGATAATTGTCATGGCAATACCAAAGTATATTTTCATAATTATCAAGAAAAGCTGTACCGTCGTGTTCATTCATTTCGGCAGAGACTTCCCAGTCCGTTCCGTAAACGCAAATATTGTACTGTCCCATTGAAGCTATCTGGTTTTTAGCAGCAGTTGTATCGTACATAACATTTCCGACAAAAGAATTATTTATCGGGATAACCCGCAAACTTACACCTGAGCCATTGTTCATCCAGTGAATTTTACGATTATCATATCCGTTTAGGTGTGGAGTATCATCGAGAACCACACCCCAGACACCATGCTGTTCCCAGTTATCACCCAGCCAGTCAATAACACCTGCATCCGGATAATACCCCTGTCCCAGCCAGACACGTTCCGGCACCCAGGCAACGTGAGGAGTGTAATTATATTGGTAGTTGACCATCTGTGATTCGACATAAACCGACCAGTCGTTCATTTCGTTGTAGGCAAAAGGCATAATATTTTGTCCGAGGGCGGAGGTCATCATCGCTGCGAGGCCGTTTCCGGCCATTGTGGCGAGCCAGTCGTTAAACTCCGGATTGTGCCATTCGGCAGCCGGAATCAATGTTCCTGACATATGGAAATTTCCGGGTACTCCTGTGGCTTCATGCGCCTGCAATACCTCATCATATCCGCTTCCGTCAATCCCGCTGATGCCGTTTGGATTTCCGTAGAAAACATCAGTGTATGTCAATCCCTGATTCCCGTGTTGGACAAAAGCACAATTTCCTGCGTCCTTGGATTTTATTCCATCAGAAATAAATTCGTCAACAACTTTCCCGTCCAAAACAATTCCAAGCTGAACCGAAATATTTTGTAATTCCATTTGAGAGATCTTATAATTAAAAAGTATCTCAAGCATATTGCTTTCCGTTGTCCTTTTATACTGCCATGCTTTTACACTCTTTTCCAATGAGGCTGTTTGTATGGCATATGCTGTTTTATTTCCTGAACCTGATTGTAATACAGCAGTCAAAACGATATCTTTTCTGGTAAAGTTATCACTGACCACTTTATTATCCTGCCTGGTAACCATATCGTCAAAAGTAACCCTTAACATAAGGTTGCCGTTAACAACTTTGGCAAATACAGAGGAAATATCCCCGGTTTTTCCGATACAGTCACCGACCTCATCGAAACCAAGAAAATCATTTTTTGTCCAGGTTTTAGGATCACCGGTAAAAGCTCCGGCAAACAGAAGCCGGACTAATATAGTAAAAAGCAGAGTAAATAATAAGTTTTTCATCAGTTTACTTATATAAATATTTTATTAAGTGTGCAAATTTACAATAATTTAGCAATTTGAATAGCCTAACAATTCATTGTAAAAGTAAATTCTGTATCTTTGCAAATTGTCATAATTAATAACAAATATTTAAAAACTAAAATACAAACAATAATGAAAAAGTTTACTTCAACATTGATTATCAGTATCTTATTTGCTGCAACAGCAGTCTTTTCACAAACTGTAAATGTCACGCTGAGAGTAAATATGCAAGATAAAACCGTATCACCTGACGGGGTACATGTTGCAGGCAGTTTTCAGGGTTGGGATCCGTCTTCATCGGAGATGACAACACTGTTCGGAAATGTTTATGAATACACATTAACTGCCAGTACAGGCGATCATTTATTATTTAAATTTATAAACGGAAATGACTGGCCTCAGGCCGAGTTAGTACCCGCTGTGTGTGGTGAAGACGATGGTTTCGGAGGTTATAACAGGTATTTTGACGTTCCTGCATTTGATACGACATTAACGGCAGTTTGTTTTGGAAGCTGCTTACCTTGCGTTGTTCCGCAGGTGAATGTTACGTTTCAAGTGGATATGTCAAATGAAACTGTTTCTGCCGACGGTGTTCACATTGCTGGCTCATTCAATGGATGGGATACTGATTCAACTGAGATGTTACCTGTCGGGAACGGCATCTATGCAGTAACTTTTGAATTGGACCAAGGAGCATATTACGAATACAAATTCCTTAATGGTAATGCATGGGGCACTCAGGAAGTTGTTCCGGAGACTTGTGGTGTTGATGACGGAAATGGAGCTTACAACCGCTTTTTAGAAGTACCTGCTACAGATTCAACACTTTCTGCAGTATGCTTTGGAAGTTGTAACATCTGCAATCCGCCTTTACATGATGTAACTTTCACAGTAGATATGTCAACTCAGAATATTTCTCCCGAAGGAGTTCATATTGCAGGTACATTGAATAATTGGGATACAATAGCAACGCAACTGACTAATACTTCCGGCAATTATTACCAGGTTACTCTTTCGCTTGGTGAAAATGATTTCCACGAGTTTAAATATCTGAACGGAAATACCTGGTTAAGTGCCGAATTTGTACCTGGTGACTGCAACTATAACGGCAATAGATATCTGACTGTTCCCGGCTCAAACACAATTCTTGACACGGTTTGTTTTGGAGAGTGTGATGCCTGTACAAGCCAGCTTTACACCTTTAACCTGACGGTTTTCCTTGAAGGTCCGTTTAACGGTTCGGTAATGAACTCTGATTTGTACAATTACGGAGTTATTCCAAATGAGCAACCGTACAACACTGCTCCCTGGAATTATGACGGTCAGGAGACAATGAATGTTCCACCTGAAACACCTGTTGTTGATTGGGTACTTGTAGAATTCAGGGAAACTTCGGGTGATGCTTCAACTGCTGCCTCCGATAAGTTTCTCGATCATCAGGCCGCACTACTTCTCGAAGATGGTTCAATTGTAAAACCCGACGGTGTTAGCAGTATTCAATATAACGGAGACATAACAGAGAACCTGTATGTGATAGTTTACCACAGAAACCACCTCGCCGTTATGTCGGCTACTGCATTGTCAGGATTTGGAACAACTTACATTTATAATTTTACAACTGCACTTTCAAAAGCATATCTCGACGGACAGAAAGACCTTGGTGGTGGATACTTCGGGATGATTAGTGGTGACAGTGACGGAAATAATACAGTTGTTCAGTCTGATAAGGATGACAGTTGGAATTTAGAAGCAGGGAATTACGGATATTACGGAAGTGATCTCAACTTAGATGCACAGGTTAACAATCCTGATAAAAACGGGTTTTGGGAACCTAACATCGGCAGCTCAACTAAGATTGACCTGCCGTTTACCTGCGGCGGACAGTTTACAGATCTTCGTGACGGACAGGCATACAATACGGTTATGATAGGTTCTCAGTGCTGGATGTCTGGAAACCTGAATGTTGGAACTGCCATAAATGGTAGCAACAACCAAACTGATAACGGAATAATTGAAAAGTACTGTTACGATAATATTACAGCTAATTGCGATGAATATGGAGCTTTGTACCAATGGAATGAGATGATGCAATATACATTAACTTCCGGCACGCAGGGAGTATGTCCTGCCGGATGGCATATTCCCACTGATACCGAATGGTGTACTTTGGAAAATGAGGTTGATGCAGGAACCGTTGCTTGCAGCACTTTTGGGATGAGGGGAATAAATGCAGGCGGAAACCTTAAAGAAGCAGGTACAACTCACTGGACCGCACCAAATATGGGAGCTACTAACTCAAGCGGGTTCACAGGATTACCTGCCGGTTATATCAGTGCAGGTCACACCTTTGGAAACCTTGGCTCAAATACATATTTCTGGTCATCAACAGAGGATGGCACAAATGGTATAAACCG
>JAOZOC010000805.1 GCA_029933495.1 Bacteroidales bacterium | reverse complement strand
TCCACTGGTCGTAGAGCCTTTCTATGGTTCCGTCCTTTGTTCTGAAATCAATCCAGGTATTGATATATTTACGCCAGACATCATCGGGAGCCAACGGAAAAACAAGGGCATTGGTTATGTGGTAGGGCAATGGATTCACTACCTTGTAACCGGGATAAACCAAAGTGAGCGAACTTCCGCGCTCCGCACTTGTGAGGTATGCATCAGGTTTAATTGTGTCGGGAAAACTACCTGTAAAGAAATCATCCTGCCCTGATAAGGGATATATTCCTGCATTCGGGAAGAAGGATACAAATTCTTCGGCAATCTCATCACGTTCAAAATATGTTACTAAAAATGTATCAAGCGCAATTGTTGACTTGAAAGAGTTGAATTCATCCCTCTCCTTTTCCACTACCAGGGCGAGTGAGACATTAAGATATGATTTCGACAAAGTCATCATTTGAGCATATCTTCCAGAAATAAAAATATCGGAAACCATAATATCGAAATAATCGTTGTTGATCTCATCAGTAAGTTTTCCGCCCGGCACAGGAACAAAATCAACGGAAGCATCCAGGTCGTTGGCAAGTTGATGAGCAAAATCAATTCCCAGTCCTACAAGCAAAGAATCCTTATTAAAAAATGTAAACGGCATTGCGTTGGGATAAAAACCAACCCTTAGCTTACCAGTCCGCTTAATCCGGCTCAGAGTATTCTCACCCCGCCATTTTCTTTTAGGATTTCTGACTGGCGTCTCCAGTACTTTGTAAGGCCTCTGTTTACTGACAAGCTTGAAGTTGTTAAGCACTTCAAAGTTAGTTGGAATACTTTTCATATTCTCTTTCAGTAACAGATTCATCCCAAAAACCGAAGCAGCAGTAACAAGAGTTATAACAATAACACCTTCGATAAACTTCCTGACATTAAACCTCAGAAATCCCTGCGTGGCCGAAATTGTAAGTAAAGCAAGGGTTATCAGATGAAAAGCCCCGAGCACAACACGCACTCTGTCGGTTATTACAGTTGACAGAACGAAAAGATTAAAAGTCTCTCCCGGAATTTTCAATATATCAAGTGTAAATGGCAGGCCCGTTATTGGTGCTACAAAACTACTCAGCAATGTTGAGCCAAGGAAAGTGGGATAATCGCCAAGTGGCAGTGCCTTACCGGTGTACCAGGCAGCAAACGGAACGAAAATATAGATCAGAAAAGTTCCAAGATTTG
>JAOZOC010000804.1 GCA_029933495.1 Bacteroidales bacterium | reverse complement strand
TGCATAAATGTTGAGTAGATATTGCAGAAAGGAATCATACCTCTTGCAGCAAGTCCTGCTGAAAATGTAACTGCATGCTGCTCGGCTATTCCCACATCGAAAGCTCTGCGTGGCATTTTTTCCATCATAAGATTAAGAGATGAACCTGTTGGCATTGCAGGAGTAATCCCGACAATCTTTTCGTTCATTTCTGCAAGTTCGATGATCGTTTCTCCAAAAACATCCTGGTATTTTGGCGGTAGTTTGGTCTTTGATTCCGTTTTCTTGATCTCTCCGGTTTTTTTGTCGAAAATACCGGGTGAGTGATATGTTGTAGGTTGCTTTTCCGCAAGGTCAAGGCCCTTGCCTTTTTTTGTCAGGACGTGCAAAAGCTTCGGTTCCTTTATTCTTTGTAAGTCACGCAAAAGTTTTACCAGCCTGATCACATCGTGTCCGTCAGTTGGGCCGAAATAGCGGAAATTGAGTGCTTCAAACAGGTTGCTTTTTTTCAGGATTGATGATTTTACTGCATTCCCAACCTGTTTGACAATTGCACGGGAGTTGGCTCCGTATTTCGTGTTTCCACCCATCAGCTTCCAGGTGAAGTCCTTAAACCTGTTGTATGTTTGTGATGTTGTAATATCTGTAAGGTACTCTTTCATAGCACCAACATTCCTGTCAATTGACATTTGATTGTCGTTCAGGATCACGAGGATATTTGTTTTGGAAACTCCGGCATTGTTAAGGGCTTCCATTGCCAGACCACCTGTCATAGAGCCGTCACCGATAACTGCAATATGTTGTTCTGAGTAGTCGTTCTGCAATTCGGATGCTACCGCCATACCGAGGATGGCAGAGATAGATGTTGAGGAGTGCCCTGTCCCGAAGGCATCATATTCGCTTTCATCCATTTTTGGGAAACCGCTTATCCCGTTTTGCTTTCTGTTTGTTGAAAAAGTATCTTTTCTGCCCGTGATAATTTTATGCGCATAAGCCTGATGTCCTACATCCCAGACCAGTTTATCCTTCGGAGTGTCAAACACATAATGAATGGCAACAGCAAGTTCAACGGCACCAAGACTGGCTGCAAGATGCCCCGGATTGGCAGATATCACCTCAATAATAAACTGACGTATCTCATTACAAACCTGAGGTAACTGTTCCTCGCTGAGCTTTTTAAGGTCAGCAGGACTGTTTATTTTTGATAATAATGTTCCTGATCCGGGTG
>JAOZOC010000310.1 GCA_029933495.1 Bacteroidales bacterium | reverse complement strand
GGGAGAGATGAACCTTGCAGGTGTTGCGATGGAGGAAGAGACGAGGGGGACGAAGGGACGAAGAGAAAAGAAAGAGCGAAGGGACAGTAGGGTGAAGGGATGATAAGTTGCTATTGGAAGATGCGATTCTGTATAAGCAGAGATTTAATAAAATACAACCCTTTCACAAAAATAAATGTCTATTATATAAAGTATAAAGTTTTTACTTTTGTAAAAATTCTTAAATCATGAAAAATATTTCTTTAACATTTATTCTGATATCGCTGTTTACATATGGGTATTCGCAACATCCCAATGTAGTAATAAGTACTGCCAATGAACCTGAGGAGCCTTCGATATATGTAAGTCCTGTTAATCCTGACAAACTGGTAGGTGGATCAAATATCAATAATGTCTATCATTCGGAAGATGGTGGGCTTAGCTGGAGTACAGGAACCTTAACCTCACAACAAAATGGTGTTTGGGGAGACCCATGTGTTATTGTTGATAATGTTGGTGATTTATATTTCTTTCACTTATCTAATCCTCAGTCAGGTAACTGGATTGACAGGATTGTTTGCCAGAAATCAACAGATGGAGGTCTTACCTGGAATGACGGCTCGTATATGGGGCTGAACGGAACCAAAGCCCAGGATAAAGAATGGGCTGTTGTTGATCGTACTAACAATAATATCTATGTCACCTGGACACAATTTGATAATTATGGAAGCTCAAGTCCAAGCGATAAAAGTATAATTCGGTTTTCAAAATCAACCGATGCCGGAATGACCTGGAGTGTAGCAAAGAAGATAAATGAGATTGACGGAGACTGTGTTGACAGTGACAATACCGTTGAAGGTGCTGTTCCGGCAGTAGGGCCAAACGGTGAAATTTATGTTGCCTGGGCGGGACCTGAAGGGATTGTTTTCGACCGCTCACTTGATGAAGGAGAGACCTGGCTCGACAATGATATTTTTGTGTCGGATATGCCGGGAGGATGGGATTATAGTGTTCCCGGAATTATGCGTGGTAACGGGCTGCCAATAACCGTTTGTGATGTCAGTGGTGGTGAATTTACAGGAAATATATACATCAACTGGACTGATCAGCGAAACGGCACAAGCGATGTTGATGTCTGGATGGCAAAGTCAACTGATGGCGGTGATACCTGGAGTGACCCTAAACGTGTAAACGATGACGGACCTGGTAATGACCAGTTTTTTACCTGGATGGCCATTGATCAGGTTACAGGATATTTATGGTTTATGTGGTACGACAGAAGAAATTACAGCGATAATAATACGGATGTTTATATGGCTGCATCTATTGATGGTGGTGACACATTTATCAATTTTAAAGTCAGTGAAGAGCCGTTCCTGCCCTATTCAAGTGTATTCTTCGGTGATTATACAAACGTTTCAGTACACAACAATGTAGTAAGACCAATTTGGACACGGCTTCAAAGTGGTAGTTTGTCGATTTTGACTGCAATTGTTGACTCCGAAGTTATCACGGTAGGTGTTGATAAACAGGAAGAAATACCTTATGCAACTCTGCAGCCCAACTATCCAAATCCGTTTAATGAAACCACATTTATCTCATTTAAATTGATGCACCAGCAAAGGGTTACATTAAGAGTGTTTGATATGTTCGGTAAACCGATTGAGACGATAATTAATAATGAAGAGCTTGGCAAGGGGAAATATACAAGGCATTTCGATGCACTACAATATAACCTTGCCACCGGAGTCTATTACTTTTCGCTTACAGGCGAGGGTATAAATCTGAAACAAAAAATGTTGATAGTGAAGTAGCCCTCATTCTAAATCGGGATGGAGTACGGTGAAAAATTATTTTTTACCTTTGCAAACCATTTTAATAAAAAAATATGCCCATACTCGGTTCTATTATAAAAAAGGCTTATGAATTGAGGAGTATTCCTATTGATGCAAAAAAGTTTATGCAGACCAACCCTTATACCACCCAGGTTAAGGTTTTAAAAAAACTGCTGAAAAAGGCTCAGTTTACTGCATTTGGCGAATATCATGAGTTCTCTGAAATCCTTAATCAGCCTGATACTGTAGAGGCTTTTCAAAAATCTGTTCCCGTTTACGATTACAATTCGATGTTTAGAAAATGGTGGTTCAGGGCTCTTAATGGAGAGTCTTTTGTTGCCTGGCCGGGAAGGGTAAAATATTTTGCACTTACATCGGGAACATCTGATGCATCAAGCAAGCATGTGCCTGTAACCGATGATATGATTAAAGCCATTCGGCGGGCAAGTGTCAGGCAATTGGTAACTTCGGTCAAATATGATTTTCCAAAAGAATTTTATGAAAAGGGTATTTTGATGATAGGGGGCAGTACTCACCTTCAATATAACGGTACATATTATGAAGGTGACCTTTCAGGAATATCGGCCGGAAGTCTTCCTTTTTGGTTTCAACATTTTTATAAACCGGGCAGGCGAATTTCCAAAGAACGTGAATGGTCAACTAAACTTACTGAGATAGTTAGAAAAGCCAAAGGCTGGGACATTGGAGTTATTGTTGGTGTACCTGCCTGGATACAGATAATATTGGAGAAAATAATTGAATATTATAATATTGAGACAATTCATGACATCTGGCCCAATTTGAAGGTTTATGTTCATAGCGGAGTTGCTTTTGGCCCTTATGTGAAAAGCTTTGAAAAGCTTTTTGGCAAAAAGGTTATTTTTCAGGAGTCGTATCTTGCTTCAGAGGGGTATTTAGCTTTTCAAAGCGAGATGGAGTCGAAGGGAATGGAGCTGATTACTGATAATGGTATTTTCTTTGAATTCGTCTCTTATAATGGTTCTAATTTTGATAATGAAGGCAATATTAAAAGTAATCCCGAAGTTGTCTCAATTAAAGATGTGGAGGAGGATAAGGAGTATGCCATACTTATTTCAACCTGCTCAGGTGCCTGGCGTTACCTTATTGGAGATGTTGTGAAATTCACTTCAAAAGAGAAAAGTATAATAGTTATAACAGGACGCACAAAGCAATTTCTGAGTATCTGTGGTGAGCACCTCTCAATTGATAATATGACGCGTGCAATTGAGATGGTTGAAAATGACCTTAATGTTGAGATTCGTGAATTTACAGTTGTTGGAATTGAGTATGAATCGTTGTTTGCACATAAATGGTATCTTGGAAGTGATAATGAGTTTGATTCTTCTTTAGCAAGAAAAAAAATTGATGAATATTTAAAAATTCTAAATGATGATTACAGGGTTGAAAGGATTGAAGCAATAAAAGAGGTTTTTGTGGAAATCCTCCCGATGAAAGCATTCACAGGCTGGATGAAAATGAAAGGAAAAGAGGGAGGAGCGCATAAGTTTCCAAGGGTATTAAATAGAAAAATGTACCTTGAGTGGGAAGAGTATTTAAAAGACAGCAATTATTCGGAATAGATTAAAAGATTAAGAAATGGGCCATTTTTTGTCAGGTGTATTAGTCGGATTGACCTTTGCGGTGCTTCTTGGCCCTGCATTCTTCGCTTTGATACAAACAAGTATTCAGAGGGGGTTTAGATCGGGTGCATTTTTAGCTCTTGGTATTTTTGCAAGTGACCTACTGGCTTTGACACTTGCATTTTTTGGCGCACTACAGGTACTTGGTTCTGACCCAAGAGATAATTTCCTGTTTAGTATTATCGGGGGTATTATTCTTATTATTTTCGGAACATACACTTTTACCCGTAAAGGTGTTAAGCAGGATGAGGTTCAGGAAAATGGCGGAAAACCCAATATTAAGAAACCCTATCTGTATTTTATGAAAGGCCTTCTTCTGAACGGAGCAAACCCCGGAATGTGGTTTCTTTGGATCACTATTGTTGTATCTATAAGTGCTAAATATGGTGTTGAACACAAAGTCGAAATACTTGAGTTTATCCTCGGTGTTTTGTTTACAATCTTCAGTACGGATATTCTAAAATGTTTTATATCTCATCGCATTAAGCATCATATTAATGCAAATGTTCTTACCTGGATGAACAGATTGGTCGGAGTTATTCTGATTGGAATAGGAACTTATCTGATTATGAATGTGCTTGTTGATTTGAAAAGTATTGTTGACTGGTATGAAAATTTCTTTTCTCCCAAGTCTTAATCTGCTTTTACAAATACCGCCCTCTCCCTGTAAAATACTACACCAGCAAATATTAACAATAATGCTGTATTGAAAAGAGTACGATAAAGAAGTTCCGGAATGGTCAGGCTATTGCTGATGAAAAAGAGAACAACAGCAAACAGTGTATAACCGAAAATACTTTTCAGATCATAATCAATACGGAAATGTTTTCGCATCAGTAAAAAAGAAAAAGTCATAACTGTGAAATAGCTGGCAAACTGTCCCCAAGCTGATGCCATATATCCGAAAACAGGAATCAATAATACATTAACAAGAATAACAACAACAGTTCCGCTAAGGTTTATCAGTGCCCCGTAGCGTGTTTTGTCTGTCAGCTTGTACCAGATAGAAAGGTTTATGGTTATCCCGAAAAATAACTTTGCAAAAAGAATAATTGGTACAACCTTCAATCCTTCCCAATATTCCTCCCCGATAAAATATTTTGTAAAGTCGATATATAGTGTGACCCCAAGGAAAATCAATAATCCGAAAATTACGAAAAATTTCATCACATCGGCATAAATCTCTTTTGAGTTTTCCTCTTTCGCTTTGGCAAAGAAAAATGGCTCGGCGGCGTAACGGAACATCTGGATAAACAGCATCAT
>JAOZOC010000309.1 GCA_029933495.1 Bacteroidales bacterium | reverse complement strand
CCATCTCTCCATCTCTCCATCTCTCCATCTCTCCATCTCTCCATCTCTCCATCTCACCATCTCACCATCTTCCCATCTTCCCATCTTTCCATCTTCCCATCTTCCCATCTTTCCATCTCTCCATCTCTCCATCTCTCCATCTCTCCATCACTCCACTGCTATATTAACCTTTTTACCCAACAAAACTATTATTAAATATAGAATAAGAATATTTGCAGGATACAAAATGTAAAAAGGCACGCCATAGGCAGCCGGTAAAGTTCCAAATAACACGGAAACTATTCCTACTGTCACAGCATAAGGCAATTGGGTACGAACATGCTCAATATGATTACAGGAGCTGGCAAGAGAACTAAGAATAGTAGTGTCAGAAATTGGTGAGCAATGGTCGCCAAAAACAGAACCGGCTAGTATTGAAGAAACAACATTATTAAATATCGCCATAGAAGCATCGTAATCCATTCCGTATTGTTGTGATATGGCCCAGGAAACAGGTAATATAAGTGGATAGAGAATTGCCATTGTCCCCCAGGATGAACCCGTTGAAAAAGCAATTAAGGCAGAAAGAATGAAAGTAATTGCCGGCAACAGGAACGGTGTGAGATTCATATCAGTCAGAATACCTGCAAGAAACTCTGCTGTATGCATATCCTGTGTTATCAGGGCAAGAGACCAGGCAAGTATCAAAATCAAAACGGCACTCAACATTGTACCAAAGCCCTCCATCAGATATATTATACTTTTTTTCAGGTTATAAATTCGCTGCACCACTGTAAGAATAACCGCCACAAGCATTCCCGATAATGAAGCCCACAGCAAAGCGATATATGAGTCGGAGTTACCAATTATTTCAGTGAATTTCGTGAATCCCGAAAGATCAGGATTGTCCCAAACCTGTCGATTCCAGCCGGTTATAACAAGGCCGGCAAAAGTACCGAAAACGACTACCAACACAGGAATAGCTGCATTGTACCATCTGACTTTTTTGGAGTCTATCCTATCTGTAATCTCAGCATTAATCTCAATATCATCGGCTTCTGCAACAATCTCTTTTGCTCTTGCTCTTCTCTCGGCTTTTAGCATCGGACCGTAATCCCGTCCCTTAAAAATAAGCATCACAATAAAAATTAATGTAAGTATGGGATAAAACCTGGTAGTCAACGATTTGATAAAAATAATGTATGCACTTTCATTTATTCCTATCGCGTTTATTCCCTCCTGAATATATGCAATTTCAATCCCAATCCATGTTGTGGTAAGGGCGAGTGCTGCAACGGGTGCCGCTGTTGAATCGACAATATATGCCAGCTTTTCTCTCGAGATCTTCAGCTTATCAGTAACAGGCCGCATTGTGTTTCCAACAATAAGAGTGTTGGCGTAATCATCAAAAAAAATCGCTATTCCAAGCAGCCATGTTACAAACTGCCCTGATTTATCATTGGCAGCATAACGGGCAAGGTAATTCACAATTCCTTTCATTCCGCCATTTTTTGTAATAAGGGTAACCATCCCCCCTATCATCATCGAAAATAAGATGATGGAAATATGTCCCGTGTCGCTCATTGATTTCACAATATAGCTGTCAATAATAGAATACAAACCGCTGAAAATTGCAATGAAAAGGGATTTTCCCTGATAAAAATACAAAATAGTTGTACCTGCGAGTAAGCCCATAAACAGCGCGGAATAAACCTCTCTAAAAAGTAAAGCCATAAGAATAGCTATCAGAGGCGGAATTATTGACATCCACAAAGGAACCGGGGTTACTGCCTTTTCATAAATAGTGCTTCCCACCCTAATAATAACATCTTCCTTATGTGAAAAAGAGTATTTGAAAGAATAACTGTTCCCTTCAGGGGAAAGAGAAAAAGCAGAATCGTTAAAAAATACTTTGACAGGATACAATTTATCCGTAACATTATCGGGAGTAATACTAATATCAACCGGAATGTTTTGGATTATTATCTTTTGGAGTTTGATAGAGTAATTATTGCCAGAAATTTGTTCCGTCAATGGAGTTTTCTGACTGTTATTTTCCTGTGCAACGCAATGGTATTGCACAAAAAGAATAAAAGCAAATAGTAATAAAAGTTGTTTTGTTGACATTACTTCCTCCCGTGACAAGTGTCCAAGCCTGTCATTTTAGAAATATTTATTGAGACAAACGTCCACACGCTTATCAATTCTTTCCTATTAATCTAATTCCGGAACAGCTTCACAATATCATTCCCATTAGCAAAAATCAAAAGAGCAAAAAGGATAACCATCCCAACAATTTGGGCAGTTTCCATAAACTTATCGCTTGGCTTACGTCTTGTTATTATTTCATACAGAAGGAACATCACATGGCCACCATCCAAAGCCGGAATCGGAAGTATATTCAAAATTGCAAGCATTATTGACAGAAAAGCCGTCAAAGACCAGAAGCTATACCAGTCCCAGGTAGGTGGAAAGATATTTCCGATTGTAATAAACCCGCCAACTGATTCATAAGCTTTCATTTTCGGATTGAATAACAGTTTTAACTGTTTTAAATAATTGCCAACTCCCTTATATGCTTTAACCGCACCTGCTGGAATGGCTGCCCCAAATGAATACTTAACTTTGCTAAATTCGAAATAGTCGTCCAGAGGTTTATTGTAAATACCAAGTTTGCCTTCCGGCGGAACCTTTGCAACTATTCTGACAGTATCGTTACTCCTGAGTAAAACAACAGTTACATTCTCATCTTTATGGGTCTGCAATTCAGTATAAAAGTCATAAAAATAGGGTGTCGATTGATCATTAATTCCTATTATCTGGTCCCCAATTTCTATTCCGGCCTCTTTTCCTGAGGATTTTGGTGTAAATTTCTCAACGAAGAATGGAATTCTTACAGAAATAAAAGTTGGCGATTTCTTTTGTTTAATCAGCTTGCTAACGAAATCTTCCGGAATATTAACGTCCATAACCTGACCGTCGCGATTAACCTGAATAGTTTTTGCATCATCAAGGATTATCTTTTCCGGTATTTTGTTAAAGTTTTCTACTTCCTGATGATCGACAGAAATAATTCTATCACCATTTCTCAATCCGGCTTCCATCGCAAGAGAATCAACGCGTATTCCGTATTTCACCTGTGATGTAGGCAAATATTCATCACCCCAGGCCAGCAACATCCCAATATAGATAACAATTGCAAGTATTATGTTCATTGTTACACCCCCAAGCATAATTATCAGGCGTTGCCATGGCGGTTTACTTCTAAATTCCCAGGGCTCAGCAGGTTTCTTCATCTGCTCCTTATCCATCGACTCATCAATCATTCCTGATATCTTCACATATCCACCCAAAGGAAGCCAGCCCATTCCATATTCGGTTTCGCCATATTTAAATTTAAATATTGAAAACCAGGGATTAAAGAAAAGATAGAATTTCTCAACTCTTGTTTTGAATAATTTTGCTGCCAGAAAGTGTCCGAATTCGTGAATTATCACGAGTATGGATAAACTTAGAAGGAATTGAATTATCTTTATTAAAATCTCCATTTATTGATTTTTTATTTCGTAATGAATACTTAACTCAGCATTCAATTATTTATTATCATTAATTATTCCCGTTGCTATTATTCTTGTCGCTTCATCAGTTAAAAAGTAGTCATCTAACGTTGGTTTATCAACAAAATCAACTCTTTCCATACTTTTCTCAATTATTTCAGGCATTCGTGTGAATCCGATTTTATTTTTCAAAAAAGCATCAACAGCAATTTCATTTGCAGCATTCAGAATGCATGGCATATTACCACCCTTTTCAAGTGCTTCAAAAGCGAGTGCAAGATTACGAAAAATTTTAATATCCGGCTTTTCAAATGTTAACTGAGGATAATTTAAAAAATCAAACCTTGGAAAGTCTGATTTTAAACGGTCAGGAAAGCCAAAAGCATATTGTATTGGCAACCTCATATCCGGAAGTCCCATCTGCGCTTTCATTGAACTATCCTGAAATTGAACTATGGAATGAACTATTGACTGTGGATGAGTTATCACGTCAATCTGCCCGGGGTCAAGTCCAAAAAGCCATTTGGCTTCAATAACCTCCAAACCTTTATTCATCATTGATGCAGAGTCGATGGTAATTTTATCACCCATATTCCAGTTTGGATGCTTCAAAGCCTGGGCAACAGTGGCATTTTGAATTTCTTCCCAGCTTTTTCCCCGAAAAGGTCCGCCTGAGGCAGTCAGATATATTTTTTCAATTGTGTCAGGATTTTCGCCCGACAGACACTGAAAAATTGCAGAATGTTCAGAATCAACCGGAATAAGGCTGACTCTTTTTTCAACAGCAAGTTTTGTAACAAGGTCACCTGCAACAACCAGCGACTCTTTATTTGCCAGGGCTATCCTCTTTCCGGCCTCAATAGCCCTGATTGTGGGCTTTAACCCGGCAAAGCCAACCAAAGCAATAAGAACAATATCAACCGAACCAATATCAATAATTTGGGAAATGGACTCCTCTCCGGCAAACACCTTTATATCGTGCAAAAACAGAGCATCAGAAACTTCGGAATACAAGTCCTCATTTCCAATTACAACAAAATTGGGTTTAAATTCAATAGCCTGCTTGATAAGCAAACCGGCATTTTGCTGAGCTGTTATCACTTCCAGTTCAAACCTGTCAGAATGAGCGGACAAGACTTCCAGAGCCTGCCTCCCGATAGAGCCCGTAGAGCCCAATATTGCAATTCGCTTTTTCAAAATAATT
>JAOZOC010000308.1 GCA_029933495.1 Bacteroidales bacterium | reverse complement strand
TATCTGTAAAAGCCATTGTTTCTTTGCAAAAGGTAGCTATTTTTAAAGATAAAACAATTTCATTTTTAGCTTTAATTGAGCTAGCATAAGCCTGAAATGTTACTACATCTTCTTTGTTTCTTTGAGTTAATTCAACACTATAAGTTTCCATTTTTTTACATTCAAACTAACGCCAAAAGTAGTCTTTGATATTCAATTGTTTATATTTCGTACAAATTTTCATTTTTTAACTTTATTAAATCTTTTCTCCAGTCGTTAGCAAAAATATTCAACGAGAATTTTTCTCATAGGGGGATTTTGCCTAACGTCCCGCAAATATGGCACGTAGCCGTTCGCTTGCAAAATGTTTATTAATTACTCGTATATTTATGTTTCTACTCATATGTCTTGATAAACCTAAAGCGGCTATGGCCGATTATTTGCTGCTGACAGTAGTATTTTTTTTGTTACATCTGTTGGTTCAACTTCAATATTCATTATCAAATATTCATCATAGTCCATAACAATTTTTCTTGTTATATTATCAAAGGTATCCATGCTAACATTATTCACTCTATCTATTTTAAGATTTCTTAGAGGATTTGTATTTATAACCGAATTAGGATGGTACATAAAAAGGCAAAAATCTTTTGAAAGAGGTAAATAGATTTCCGATTCAATTGGAATAATCCATTCATGCCTACCCTGTTTGTCTAGGTAAACAGGACTATCAGTTGTTAACCAGCCTTTACCTTCACATTCTCGAATAACTACTTTCTCAAATTTCCTGAATACTTGGACAAGATGATCCATTAAAATTCCAATTGCAAGGTTTAGTTGAAATTCTATTTTGAATTTCTTTAAAAATATTCTTATTTCTTTCGTATCATTAGAAAACATTGTCATTTCATTAATAAATTTATCTCTTGTATCTGAATACTTTAATAAATCATGTATAAATGATCTAAACGGATTTGTTCGACACATAATATTTGCAACGAAATGATTAAGAACATCTTTATTTTTAAATGTCAATCTTTTTTGATTATGAAGATTTGAGATTATTGTCGGGTAGTGATTCTCAATAAAGCTACTTTGATTTTCAAAATGTCTTTTAAGTTCAGCATCTTGATATGGCAAATCAAATATATTTGTTTCCGTAGTAAAATTATTAATTCTAATGTTCTCAGTTATCTTATTACCTGCTTTATATACTGACAACCACCATTCTTCATCTCTTTTGTATCCAAATTGTTTTAGATAAACTTGAGATACTTTGTGTTGTTTTTGATATTTTGGTTCTGTCTTCATCTTACTGCCAACAATAATAAATATGTAACACTACACTTAATTTCTCATTACCACGGGCTAAAGTTACATTTATTTCCCCAATATGGCAGAACAAGTGTAGTTATTTTAACTGATGTCAGGTTGATCGAAGTCGAAACCTGATTGAGAATGAGGGTAAGCCATTTTTCGACTACGCTCAAAATGACCATAGAACCAACCTCTTTTGCATCCGGGATATTGAAGAAAAGCTAACGCACAACCACCCGTAAAAATAAAATCGAATAATTATCCTGATAATAAGCTGTTTATTCTCAGAATAGTTACTTTTGCGCCCGCAATGCAAAGAAATATTTTTCACCGGCTCAATACTTTACGACCTGATAAGATTGATCAGCAAAGGCTGATTATTTTCCTCAGCCTTATAATTGGTCTCGCCAGCGGACTGGCTGCAGTTATGCTGAAAAATATTGTCCACTTCACAAACTATCACATCACAAAAGATTTTCATTTCGAGAAAGAGAATTTCCTCTACCTCGCCCTTCCCCTGATTGGACTGTTTCTTACTGTCCTTTATGTGAAATACTTTGTTAAGGATGATATCGGGCATGGAGTTAGTAAAATACTCTATTCCATTTCAAAAAAGCACGGAAATATTAAAAAGCACAACACATTCTCCTCAATGATCGCCAGTACGCTGACAGTAGCCTTCGGTGGTTCTGTGGGTCTTGAAGCTCCTATAGTTCTTACAGGCTCTGCAATTGGCTCAAATCTTGGAAAGATCTTTCATCTCGGACACAAACCTTTAATGATTTTGATAGGAGCAGGTGCAGCAGGAGCTATTGCCGGTATTTTTAAAGCACCAATTGCCGCAGTGGTTTTTGCTATTGAGGTGCTGATGCTCGACCTTACAATTACTGCTCTTATTCCTTTGCTTATTTCAGCAGTGGCCGGAGCAACAGTTGCTTTCTTCCTTTCGGGAAAAGGAGTGCTGTTTTCATTTAATTTAATTGAACCATTTCAGCTAAACGACATTCCTCTCTTCATTTTATTAGGACTATTTACAGGCCTTGTCTCAGTCTATTTCACAAAAACAACGATTTTTATTGAATCAAAATTCAGGGGGATTGGAAATGCTTATTCAAAAATTCTGATTGGTGGAATATCGCTTGGTATCCTGATTTTCGTTTTCCCTCCACTGTTCGGGGAGGGATATGAAGCGTTGCAGGAAATTTTAAAAGGAGAAGGTAAAGACCTGATTAATGAAGGTCTTTTCTTCAGCCTGAAAGATAAAGTCTGGTTTTTCGGGTTGATAATTTTTATGATTGTTATGTTTAAAGCTGTCGCAAGCGCTATAACAACAGGTAGTGGAGGAGTAGGTGGTATTTTTGCGCCATCGCTGTTTATTGGTGGTTTCGCCGGATATTTCCTGGCGATGATAATTAATCTGTTTCCATTTATCCAGGTTTCGGAAAGCAATTTTGCACTGGTTGGAATGGCAGGAGTGATGTCGGGAGTGATGTTTGCCCCTTTGACAGGCATTTTCCTGATTGCAGAGATAACCGGTGGATATCAACTTCTCACACCACTAATCATAACATCCACAATATCATTCCTTACCATAAAATATTTTATCCCGCACTCCATCTATTCAAAACGACTGGCTGAACGTGGTGAACTTATGACTCACCATAAGGACAAGGCTATGCTTTCGCTGATGATGGTTGGAGATATGATCGAAACAGACTTCACTCATGTTGATGTGAATGCGACACTCGGTGATTTTGTGAAAGCGGTGCCTAAATCAAAACGGAATGTCTTTCCTATTGTTGATTCTGAAAATATTTTTTATGGTGTTATATTTATTAATGAGATTAGAGATATTATTTTTGAACAGAAACTTTATGACAAAACCTTTGTCAGAGATTTGATGTTTATGCCAAGATACATTGTCAGTCCTGATGATTCGATGGAAAATGTTGCCCAGAAATTTAGCGAATCCGATAAATATAATGTGCCTGTCATAAAAAATGGTAAGTATCTTGGATTCATTTCAAGGGCAACTGTTTTTTCGAACTACAGGAAGCTTTTGAGGGAATTTTCAGAGGAATAATATCATACCTTCTGAATTTGAAGTCGAATTATTCTGTTTGTTAAAATAATTACATCCTTTCGGAGTTTATTTAGAATAAATCATTAGTTCGGATTTTTTTTGAGTAATTTTGCACTTTTGCGTTTTAGTGGCTGACATTCAAGTTTTTCTACCATAAAAACGCTAAACCCCACAAAATCAATATAAGAAGTGCAATCAAATGGAATTTAAGGAGTTATTGAATGAAAGATAAAAAAAGACCAATAATATATTCTCCGTTAGAGGAAAAAATCAACGTCGTTTCTCATGCCATAGGACTTATTTTGAGCATAATAGCCCTGGTGCTTTTGGTTATACGCGCGGCCGGATACGGAGATGCCTTACACATTGTAAGCTTTAGCATTTTTGGAGTAAGTTTGGTCGCACAATATGCTGCTTCCACTTTTTATCATAATGCCAAAGACCCTGCTGCAAGAAACCGGTTGAGAATATTTGACCATGCAACAATCTATGTCCTTATCGCGGGAACATATACGCCATTCACACTTGTGACTTTGCAAGGTGTTATCGGTTGGGTGATTTTTGGAATATCGTGGGGGGTTGCAATAGCAGGTGTAGTTCTGAAGATATTCTATACCGGAAAACACAATACTCTTTCGACAATAATGTATGTTCTAATGGGCTGGATAATTATTATTGCCATAAAACCATTGATAAACAACTTATCTCCTGATGGTATGTTTTGGCTTGCCTTAGGTGGAGGATTCTACACAGTAGGAGCAATCCTTTACAGCATTAAGAAAATTAAATTTAATCACGCTATCTTTCATATTTTTGTTTTGCTGGGCAGCATCTGCCATTTTATATCTGTATATTTTTACGTATAAAACTAAATTTGCTGAGAATAAGGATTTAAGATTTTAAAACACAGACTTTTACTATCTTCACTTTCCCTTTTAAGAAATAACCCCAAACAAAAAAATTACTTCTTAATGCAACAATCTACTCATTTATTTGTCAATATATTTATACTATTTCAAATACTGTAATTGCATCAATGAAACAAACTAAAACAATTATGAGTAGATTAAAAACGATATTATTACTATTTATCTTAATTTCCCTGCCTCCGCATATTTTCTCACAACCTGATTATATGTGGGTCAAGCAAGGTGGCAATGCATCTTTGTCAGGAGGGAATGTGCAGGTGCAAAATACCCCGGAGGGGATTATTGCTGCAGGTGATTTTCTTGAAACGGCAAATTTTGGACAGGAAGAAATAACCTCAAACGGCAGTTTCGATATCTTCATTACAAGATGTGATGAATCTGGAAATGTTCTGCAAATCAGAAATTTCGGAGGCGAAAATGAAGACCTGCTGAAAT
>JAOZOC010000307.1 GCA_029933495.1 Bacteroidales bacterium | reverse complement strand
GGTTTAGGAGGTATGGGAAACGGATTATCATATAGCCTCAAAGGCAGAGAGCCAAAATATCTACCAAAACCAAATCAAAAATTCTCTGAAGATGGAACTATTGTCGTTCAGATAATTGTTGATAAGTGGGGTAAGGTAAAAAAGGCTGTTGCGATTGACAAAGGTTCAAACACAACTAATTCAGCCCTGCGAAAAATGGCTGAAGAAGCTGCAAAAAAAGCAGTATTTAATGCCAACCCCAATGCTGCTGAAATGCAAAAAGGGACTATTACTTATCATTTCGTTGTAAAAAAATAACTCTTTTGACAACCTACGAGCAAACGATCGAATATCTTTTCAGTCAACTTCCAATGTTCCAGAGAGTTGGCAAGGCTGCATATAAAGCAAATCTTGATAATACAGTTGCATTATGCAATACGCTTGACAATCCCCAGAATAATTTCCCATCAGTCCATATCGCAGGTACTAACGGGAAAGGCTCAGTTTCACACTTCGTCGCATCTGTTTTACAATCATCCGGTTTGAAGGTTGGTCTTTACACATCTCCTCATTTGAAGGATTTCAGAGAAAGGATAAAAGTAAACGGGGGAAAAATTCCCAAAAAATATGTTACTGATTTTGTAAACAGCCATAAAGAAAAATTCAGCACAATAAAGCCATCATTTTTTGAATATACTTTTGGGATGGCCATTAACTATTTTTCGGATGAAAAGATTGATATTGCAATAATGGAAACCGGAATGGGTGGCAGGCTGGATTCAACAAATGTAGTGAGATCAATTGTTTCGGTTATAACGAATATCGGTCTTGACCATACACAATTCCTTGGCGACACACTTCAAAAAATCGCAGTAGAAAAAGCAGGCATTATAAAACCGGGAATACCTGTCGTTATAGGTCAAACACAAAAGGAAACAGAAGGTATTTTCAAAGATTTTGCGAATAAGAATGATTCATCAATCCTGTTTGCAGATCAAAATTTCACTATTCTCAATTGCATCACAGATTATAACAATTCTCCAAAATTGATTCTGGATATGTTATCAGTGAAAAACAAAAATGTTACAGGATTAATCTCTGGATTGGCTGGCTTTTATCAACAAAAAAATATCGTTACTGCATTTCAAACTATTGATATTTTAAAAAGCTTAAAATTTACTATTTCTGAACATAGTATTAAAGATGGCTTTCGTAATGTTGTAAAACAAACAGGAATAACCGGCAGATGGCAGATTCTTAATAAAAGACCTCTAACCATTTGCGACACAGGTCATAATATTGATGGACTTAAAGAAATAATCTCTCAAATCAACAAAACTCCGCATAACAATCTTCACTTTGTAATTGGAATGGTTAATGATAAAGATCTTGATAGGTTACTAGAACTTTTTCCCAAAAAAGCTACCTATTACTTCTGCAAGGCCAGTATACCAAGAGCGCTTGACCAGGAATTGCTTAAAAGAAAAGCCCGGCAATATAAATTACCGGGCAAATCATTTATTTCGGTTTCTAAAGCTTATGCAAATGCAGTTTCAAATGCAGATGCTGATGACCTTATATTTATTGGCGGCAGCACTTTTGTCGTTGCAGAAGTGCTCTAATCTAATTTTGCAATTTAAAGTTTACAGGAAACCTTACCCAAACGGAAACAGGTTTGCCTTTAAATTCAGCAGGCTTGAACTTCACTTTTTTAACAGTAGCAATTGCTGCATCATCAAGTTCGGGAATACTCTTTACAATCTTAGTCTCGTTAACTTTTCCATCTTTTCCAATATGGATAAGCAACACAACCTGGCCTTCTATTCCCATCTTTCTTGCCGCCTCAGGATAAATAAGCTTTGCACTTGCCTTCAGTTTGGGAGGCTTGTCAAATTTCGACGGTTTCACATCTGTTCTGAGTTTAACCTGCATTAACGACGTTATGGGAACAAAACCCCACACACTATTATACTTAATAGCCCACATCTGTTCACGAGCCAACATCTTGTAACTTCTGACTATTGTGCCCTGGGGCAATGAACCAAGAGATTCGGAAGATACAGTAGGCTCTGAAAACAGTTTTGTATTCATAATAATCTTTGCATCTTTTGCATCACTCAGTTTAACTTCATACAGATCAAGAAAATTATTCTCTAATGTTTCACTTTCACTCACGGCATCTGTAGCATTAGCTAAAACATCAGCCTTTGCTTCATCTTGTGCTACAAGTTCATCTGCATTCTGTGCACTTACAGTTATTCCAATAAAAATCAGAATACCGGCTGCAAGCATTTTTCGGATTAAGGAGTTTAAAAATTTCATCACTTCAAAATTTATTAATATTTAATTTAAACTATCGGTTTTTACGGCAAGTTCTGCATTTAGGTTTCAATTCTTTTTGAATTTATCATATTGTCATAAAATATTCAGTACCACTTTAATGATTTATATTATTTTTACACCCACAAAAACCAAATAGAGATGATTCAAGATATGTTAATCCTGCTTAAAGGACTGAATAATGATTTACCTGTTTCTATCAAACTTACTGATACCGGCATACTTTCCCGAGTCACAAAGATTGCTGATAAAATATTAGAAACGGCACCTCTTTCTGTTGAGATAGAGGATGTTGAAGAATTATTATCTGAACAGAAAGATGATTTTTCATTGATTATACACCTAGCAGTTAAACTTGCCAAATCAAAAAAAACACTGCAGGCAATTAGCGAAAAGGTGCATTTGTCAATAATTTTTGCAATCTATAAAGAGCACCAACGCATACTTACTGCTAAAAAACATCCTAATGGCGAAGATTTTCTTCATCAGAAAATTAAACAGATTAACTGGCTTTTTGAAGGCAAAACTAGTTTTTCGTGGGATATGTATCTGGTGGATGACGGATGTCCTGATAACAGTGGGACAATTGCGCAAAAGATTTTAAATGAACGATATGATAAAGAGAATGTAAAAGTCCTGTTTCTTGAAGATGCTATTGAAAAAAAGGTATCTGTAGCCAAAGAATTAAGAAATGTGGACGAGAGTCGAAAAGGGGGCTCAATAGAATATGGGATTTGGGCTGCCACGCAGATAGAAAGACCAAATCACATTGTTTTATACACTGATGCTGATCTTTCTATTCACCTTGGACAGGCTGGCCTGCTAATAAATTCAATAATTAACGAAGGAAAAAATGCAGCAATAGGATCCAAATGGAAAGACACTTCTGTTTTTTTACAGCCTGGAAAAACTAATCCTGAAGAAAAACTATTTATCTATCTGTGGAAAAGGCTGATACCCCAAATAAACTATATTGTAGATACACAGTGTGGTTTTAATGCTTTCACTGCAGAAAATGCAAGAAAAATACTTCCCGGAACAATTGCCAAACAGTTTGCCTTTGACATTGAACTACTCTTAAAAACCGAAATATTCAAGCATAACTCCATCAGCGAAGTTGCAATAGCGGGTGTCAAAAGTGCAAAAGCCTTAGCAACTGATGATCTGCGATCCTACCTTGATATGCTGAAAATGATTGCTAATTTATATTTTAAATATATTCCTGAAAATGACGAAGGCGATAAGTTTGCCGGGTTCATCGAAAATCTAACCGAAGATGATTGGAAAAATCTTGCAGAGAACATACCTGAGCCAATTAAAGATGGTAATCCATTTGAGTTTAAGGTCTATAATGGCATAAAGGTTTCTGATTTAAAAGCAATTCTGAATAAGTAACAGTAGTTAATTACCCGTTAACAGATTCATATCTTTAAAAAAAGCAGGATATGATTTTTCAACAACCTCTTTATTGTTGATAATAATCTCTGTTTCCGAAACAAGATTCATCACACCGGCAGCCATTGCTATCCGGTGATCTCCATTTGGATCAATCTCGGCTCCTCTGATCTTTGCTCCGAATACCTCCATATAATCTTCCGAAAGCTCAATTCGTACTCCAATTTTCTCAAACTCTTTCTTCAAAGCTTTTGCTCTGTCGCTCTCTTTATACTTCAGACGTGATATTCCCTTGATAACAGATATACCATTGCAGGAGGCAGCAAGACAAACAAGCGGAGGAAATAAATCGGGGCTGTCTGTAGCATCAAATTCAAAGGAATTCAAATTATTCTTTTTAACAATAACAGAATTATTATTGATTGTAACATCCGCACCGGAGTTTCTTAACACATCAATAATCCTTTTATCAGCCTGTTTTGAATTGTAATCAAGGTTTAAAACTTCTACCTCTCCAGAAATTGCACCTGCAACCAATAAAAAGGCAGCGCCGCTCCAGTCTCCTTCAATAATATATTCCGTTGGTTTGTATTTTTGATTTCCTTTTATCAAAAATGTTTGATAATTGTTATTAACTATCTCAAGACCAAAATGCTTTATGATATCAAGAGTCATTTCAATATAAGGTTTACTTTTTAGATTAAGGACTTCAATCTCCGAATCTCCATCAGCAAGAGGCAGAGCAATTAGCAATCCCGTCAGAACCTGTGAAGACAAAGAGCCGTCAATTTTAATTTTTCCCGGCTTAACAGGACCGAGAATCTTTATTGGCAGAAAATTATTCTTTGTTTCAATCCTGACGCCAAGTTGCTCTATTGCGTCAGTAATAATACCAACAGGGCGGTTAACTAAAGAGCCGGCACCATAAATACCCACCATTTTATTGCTCAATGCCAAAACCGGGCTTAGCATCCTGACAGCAAGCCCGGATTCTCCTACATAAAAACTGTTTTTTAAGATATTTAATCCGTTTGA
>JAOZOC010000306.1 GCA_029933495.1 Bacteroidales bacterium | reverse complement strand
AAAATAACATAATCCTTTGCAGGATTGGGATAAACCTTAATTTCATCATACAATAAAGGCTCATTTGTCGTTGTTAATGTATCTGCAAGTTCCACAACCCAGACATCATATTGCCCGTGCAAATCGCAATTAACTTCCCATCCCGAATATACAGGAGCTGTGCCGCCAAGAACGGTAATATAATTTTCAGAGGGAAATACAGCATCAAATGCTACTTGTACAACATCACTTCCAAGACAACGGCTCCAAATTGTTTCTCCTTCGTCAGAAAGTTTTACAACCCATCCGTCAAAAGTAGGCGGATAACCTGTTTGATGATTACAGCCCTGAAGATCCCCTGACTGAGAATCGGAATAGCCTATGAAAAAAATTTCATTCTCCTCATTTATTGTCAGATTTCCCATTGTTTCCCAACCCCAACCTCCAAGACACCTTTGCCACTGTAATTCACCGGTTTCATTTACTTTTGCCAACCATATATCCGGATTATCACCCGGTGTTCCGTGAAATCCGCTAACATCTCCGTTGTTTGAATGTGTTAAACCGGCAAGCATAAAACCGTTATTATTATTAATAATTTTAATAAAATTATCATCATATGTACCACCGTAACATTTTTGCCATTCAACTTCCATACCGGAAGATAGCTTTATTAACCAGGCATCAAAACCACCGTGAGTGGTACAGGTAACATTGCCGTCAGTGGAACTTACACTGCCGCCAAGTAAATATCCGCCGTCATCGGTTCTATTAATTAGGTAACCATTATCAGTAATAGAACCTCCGAAACATTTCTCCCATAACAGGATGCCTTGCTGATCAATTTTAATAACCCACATATCATAGTACCCGTTGTTATAGCTAACATCACCATTGGAAGATACCGTATAACCGTTGATAATGAATTCGTTATTATCGGTTTCAATAATGTCATAAGGTTCATCATTTGAACTACCCCCATAACATTTTTGCCAAATAATATTACCAGTAAAATCTATCTTAATAACCCAGTAGTCCATTCCTCCATGATTTATAGTAACATCACCATCATTTGAAGCTGTTGCACCGACCAAAATAAATCCGCCATCATTTGAACTTATCAATCTATGAGAGTAATCAAAGTTTGAGCCTCCGTAACATCGTTCAAAAACAATATTGCCGTCAAAATCAGTTCTAACAAACCAAATATCCGAATTTCCATGAAAATTGCTTACCTGTCCGTCGTTGGAAAACGTAGTTGAAATAAATGCATAACCGTCTTCAAGTAACAGTATGTCTGAATTGTAAAAAAAATCCCATTCGCTTCCCCCATAACACTGCTGCCAGACAATCTCGGGATATTGGGCAAGAGTTGTTCTTAAAAATAAAGTAAAGAATATAAGTGTTGTTAATATTTTTATTTTTTTCATAATACAATAATATTAATAAACCGTTCCGGCAATTGTGCCGGAACGGTTAGTAATTATTTATTTATTACAAATTTACCTGTTTTCGTAATATGGTTATAATCCATTTTGTAAAAGTAAACTCCCGGACTCGTTTCACGTGTGTCCCAAACAATTTGCCCTTGCTTATTTTCTGTTCTGAAAACTTTAATTACCTTCCCGTTAATATCGGTAATTGTAATATTACCATAATTCAAATTGTCAGGAAGCGTGTAGTTGAAAGAAACCCAGTCTTTAGCAGGATTCGGAAATACAGTGATATTTGATATACTTTCCAAATTGTTTTTACCTTCCGAAATTATAGCAGATGAACTTTTCATTCCTGCTGTATCGGAAACATACGGGCAATCGCAATAGCGATATCCGTAAGCAAACGACAAAATATTTTTTGCATAGCTTCCTGCAATGCCGTTACTGTTTTCGGCAATACCCGCAAGTTGTTGAATCTCCGCACTGTCAAGCTGGAAAATTGTCCTGTCATCCTGGTATAAAACATTATATAAATCAAGTATTTGTATATAATTATTATGTTCGGCAATTTCATCTTCAGTCAACTCATATATTTCAGGTAAAGAATTGGCAAGAGCTAATGCCGAAGTGAAATCGTTTTCCTGAAGATAGCTTGATACTATTTGATATGAACCCGATAAAGTACCGATTTTATCAAGCCAGTATCTCAAATCGGTTAAGTTTTCAACGGTATCATTCAGATTACTTCTAATCATATCAAAAACAGAACGGTACATAGTTGAAGAATACCTGTTTAGCTGATTTTCAAGAACAGTTTTATATGTCAACCCTGTTGCTACCTGTTTCAACAAATCAATCATATAATCCGGCAGAGGGTTTTCTTTTGTTTCGAGATATTTCATCAACTCCCCTTTTCTCAAAGCATCAGGATTTGCAGCCATAATTTCAAAGATGACACTTTCAGGGAAGACATCCGTTTTGTCAGCGGTTTTTTTCAAAACATCAACGGTTAAATGTGGTGATTTTGCAAGTAAACCGGCACGTAATTCCCACATTTCCTGCGGCCATGCAGTTTCAACTTCGCTCTTTAATTGTTCCGTATTTCCTCCGTCTTTCAGATTATCGTATAATGCTTTTACATTATTATAACTTGACAAAGCGGCATTATACTCCTGTTCTGTTTCATTTTTTTGTGTTGATGTCAACAGAACTTTTCTTTCGTTATCTTCACTGCTTCCCCCGTAATGCGAAGGACAGGTGTTTTCATTACTTGTAGGAATTGGAACTACATTTTGTACTGTAACAGGAAGTTGAGCAGGATCATCATCATAATAATAATATAGTAATAGATCACTGCCTAAATTAATATAGTTATTGCCTCCGCTTGTAAAAGTATTACCTGCCGGCTCATCCGAACTACCCTGATGTGTTTTAATATTGCCGCCGACCTGGATATGGAAATCGAAAGTGTTTCCCTGATTGGTATTGCAAATAAATTGGATACCATCATCAGAGTATTTATTTATACCAACCACATCGCTTGCATAATATATACCTGAAAAGTCATTTTTGTAAATCTCATTAAACAACTGATAAGATGAACTTATTCTTATGCCTGCAAGAAAATTGTCAATTGATGGCGTATAGCCTTCAAAGCTATTTTCTTCCACGGCATAACCTGCACAATGGTATAATGATATTCCGAGTCCATAAAGACCCGCACCGGCATCACACACGTCCCCGTCATGTTCGTTTAAACTTATTTCAAAATTATTTTGAAGAATAACAGCATTAGTAACAGCCTCAAGATTTATACCGTAAGTATTATTAATAAAATTTGAATGTTGAATGTTTACAGTATAATTGTTGACTCCCGAATTTACAGAGTGAATGGCTTTGTAAAAGCCTTCGAAATGGCTTCTGTCAGGGTCGTCCCAGGGGCAAGGATATGTTTGTGAGCTACATACACCGTCAACTTTAAATCCTGCATCTTCCGAGTAAATGGCTTTTCCATCAAGAGCATTTCCCATATTTTTTAAAAATGTACACCTTCTAAAATTTACCCCGTTAACAGCCCATAATGATATATGAGATTCAAAATCTCCAGAAATAAAATAATTATTATTAACTTCAAAATAACAATCTTTAAAGAAACTAATATTACCGGCAGGTTCGTATGTGTATGGATTATAATTTTGATATTTCATAAAACCAACAGCATGTCTGTTATTTATAAATGAAGCATTTGTAGCCTGAATTATTCCTCCCATAGAATGCCAGTCGCCTGGTTTCCATAAATTAACTGCGTTTTCAGCATTTTCAATAATTGCATCATTTTTTAATACTACCATCCCCTGGAACCTATGTCCGTTTTCATCTTCATACTGATGTTTCGAATCATCGCCCCAAACTTCAATACCTGTCCAGGGTTCATTACAACCGGAAGTAATTTTCCCTCCGTCAATAATCAACTTTGCACTTGGTTTAACAACAATTTTTGATTTATTATACATATAAACATCTGATGTAATCGTCAGAGTCGTTCCTTCAGGAATATAAACATCATTAAAAAAACGCTTCGGAGTATTCCAAACAGATTCATTATTAACTATTATACCGACATTGTTATTTTCAAAATTAACCGGCGTTTTAAAAATAGCTCTGCCAATAGTTGAAGCATAAAGATATTTACTGCAAGGGTCGTAATCCAAATCGGTAACCACAGCTATCGGCATACCTTCAGAGAAGCATTCCCATTGCGCCATACCCGGTTCGCGGTAATAAACACCTGCGTCGGAGCCTGCAAAAATTCTTCTGTCGGAACCGGTTTGATATTCAATAGCCATAACAGGAAATGCAGAAAGCCCTTCGGAATAGTCATAAAATGATTGTCCTCCGTCAGTTGAATGCAATACCCTGTATTTGCCCGGTACCAATCCGGCATTCCATTCAGTGTAAACACCACTTAAACTGATCCACATCTCACTGGGGTTCGTTGGGTTAAAAATAATATCCGTTATTGTTTTCCAACTGATCTTTTGAGCTAAAGTGCCATCCTCAACACCTTGATTATCATGCACAATTGCATCGCTTAAATCGGTCCAATTATCCCCCTGGTCATCCGAATACATAAAAATATTTGTGGCATCTTCACCTTTTGGTTCAAAATCAGCTATATAAATAATATTATTGGTATTTATACCTATAGCTCCGACTTTATTAATACCTGGTACGGTTTTAATACTAAGTTCATCTGAAATTTCATCATAAATCATAAACTTAGAATCTCCTCTGCCAAAATACAGAATATTAGGGTCATTTGGATTAAGCTCATAT
>JAOZOC010000305.1 GCA_029933495.1 Bacteroidales bacterium | reverse complement strand
GCCTTGTAAATTGGGCAAATGCTGTTGTAGTACACATTGATAATAAAAGTATTATAAAATACTTTTTTAATTTTACATAGTTTTTCATTATACATGGTTTTAATTAGTTAATATTAGTTTAGTTGATTGTGTTAATGATCCGTTTATCCTTAGGAAAGCGATGTAGAGCCCTGGCTTACAAGCTTGATCAGCGTTATTGAGTCCGCCCCATTTTACACTATGAATTCCTCCTTTCAAGGTTTTATTGGTTAAACTTTTAACAAGCTTACCCTGTAGATTATAAACAGATATTTCTATAAATGATGTTTGTTCTATTGTAAACTCAAAAGTTGTATTGTTTTTAAAAGGGTTTGGATAGCATTTTAAACTTGTTCTGTTGTGTGATTGGAGCTTCTCCATTGAGGAGATTGGATTTTCAACAAAGTTCCCCTGCCCGTCGTTGAATAAAATCTCAAGAATGCTTGAGGTATAGGCAATATTAAAAATCTGCTTGCTGGTGATTATGTCAACGAAACCATTTCCATCCATGTCAGCACAATACATAAACCTCCTTTCTTCACCATTATAGGTTAAATCAATAACATGGGGCTCCCCCATTTGAAAACCACCCTGGTTATAATACAATAAATACCTCCCATTGGTGTTATGTGTTAAAAACAAGGCATCTGGTAGGCTGTCGTTATTAAAATCCGTAACAAAAAAACTTGCACAGCCTTCGTTAATATTAAAACTGTTTACCGTATCAATAACATTGTTGCCTAGGTTTTCGTATAGGTTCACAAAGCTTTTAATGTAGGCATCGCTAAAAGTAATGATATCCATGTCGCCATCATAGTCCATATCGTCAATTTTAACATTAAACGCATTGTCTTGTAATGGTTGCATATCAAAACCGGTTTCAGAGCTAAAGTATATCTCACAACTGGCACCAGCAATCACCACATCATCTCTTCCGTCTCCATTTAGGTCGCCACAGGCAATATCAGTAGGTGGATAATCCACATCATAGTATATTGGTGTCGTAAAGCTTCCATCGCTTTGATTGTAGATTACGCCCCAATATTGGTCCCAATTAGAAATAAAAACCACATCCAAATGACTATCGTTATTTATATCCCCAATATTAAAAGATGTAATATGAGGTCCTATGATGAAATGTGCTATAGTATAATCATTAGCTATCTTAGAAAGTATCTTTACATAACCGCAACAACTGTAGATAATATCAGGAGTTGTGTTGCTTATAATTGTGTCTGCATAAACTACCCATGCACCAGTACTATCAAAAACTGAATCCATAAACGAGAAATAGCCGTAGCCATCATTCTCCAACATATATACACCGCCCCATTGTGTCAGAGGGTCAATACCATGATTGACAACAATATCAAAGTCTCCATCAAGATCGTAATCGGTTGCACAAACTGCATTGGCTTGCATTGGGGTATTATAAACACTAAGGTTATCAACTACTTTAAACGAAAAAAGTGTAAGTAGCATTAGGGTTATGTAGATTTTTTTCATGATAATTTTGTTTAAGTTAGTATTTCAATACTTTAATGGTTTGCTGTAATGCTCCATTTATTTTTATAGCCGCAATGTATAAACCGGGCTTGTAGGCTTGCGAAGCATTGTTTAACCCGCCCCATTTTATACTATGAATTCCTCCTTTCAAGGTTTTATTGGTTAAACTTTTAACAAGCTCACCCCGTAGGTTATAAACAGATATTTCTATAAATGATGTTTGTTCTATTGTAAACTCAAAAGTTGTATTGTTTTTAAAAGGGTTTGGATAGCATTTTAAACTTGTTCTGTTGTGCGATTGGAGTTTCTCTATTGAGGAGATTGGATTTTCAACAAAGTTTCCCTTCCCATCGTTAAATAAAATTTCGAGTATGCTGGGTGCAATGGTGGTGTCGAAAATCATCCGGGTTATTAGTATGTCGGTATAAGAATTCCCATCCATATCAGCACAGTACATATTTCTCCAACTTTCGCCATAGTCAATTATGTTAATGTACAGGGAATCACCAAACTGAAAATCTCCCTTGTTATAGTACAGTAAATAATCCCCATTGTAGTTGTAGGTCGAAAACAATACATCGGGCAGACTGTCGTTATTAAAATCGGTTACAATGAAATCCGAACAGCCCTCATTTATATTAAAATTGTTTACCGTATCAAAAAGATTATTGCCGAGATTTTCGTACAAATGCACAAAGCTCATGGCATAGGCATCACTAAAGGTAATAATGTCCATATCGCTGTCGTTGTCCAAATTGGCAATAATAACATTAGTTGCATTGTATTGTAAAGGTAGCTTTTCAAAACCTGTTGTGTTACTAAAATAAATTGCACATACTGAACTTGCACCACCTACCACCACATCATATCTTCCGTCATTATTGAGATCACCACAAGCAATATCATTGGGTGGATAATCCAAATCGTAATATACCGGTGCAGTAAAACTACCATCACCCTGGTTGTATATCACGCCCCAATATTGTTCCAGATTAGAGATAAAAACCACATCAAGGTGTCCGTTGTTGTCAACATCGCCAATAGTAAATTCATTTATGTTAGTGCCCATATAGAAGCTGCTATGAATGTAATTCCCGTTAATTTTAGAGAGTATCCTGGTATGATTATTTCTCTTATAAATAATATCAGGGGTTACATTGTTTAAAACTGTATCTATATGCATAACTGTACCGGCAGTACTATCAAACAATGAGTCCATATATGAGAAATGTCCATAGCCGTCATTTTCCAACATATATATACCTCCCCATTGTGTTGTTGAGCCAATTCCGTGTTCAATAATGATATCATTATCACCATCAAGATCATAATCAGTTGCGCAAACAGCCTTCGCTTCTAATGGAATGTTATAAACACTGCGGTTGTCGGCCACTTTAAACGAAAAAAGTGTAAGTAGCATTAGGGTTATGTAGATTTTTTTCATAATAATTTTGTTTAAGTTAGTATTTCAATACTTTAATGGTTTGCTGTAATGCTCCGTTTATTTCTAAAGCCGCAATGTATAAACCGGGTTTACAATATTGCCCGTTGTTGCCTGTTCCATCCCAAGTTATTTTATGGGTTTTCATTAGTTTGCCATACTGACCGATATTTATTTCATCAGATGTTAAACCTTTAATTAGTTTGCCACTAATATCGTAAATTGCCAACATTACACGGGCATTTTTTTCGGTGATGTATTCAAAATCAATTTCGTTAATAAAAGGGTTGGGATAGCATTTCAAACTTATTTTGTTGTGCGATTGGAGTTTCTCTATTGCGGTAACCGGATCATCTACAAAGTTACCATTACCATCGTTGAAAAGGATAGAAAGGTTGTTATTTAAATGCATATATAAATATCGAAGTGTGATGATGTCATTATATCCGTTACCATCCATATCGGCACAATAACTGTATCGCTCATATTCACCAACATCGGGTATTTCAACAAATTGAGGTCCGGATAGTTGAAAATCATCCTGGTTATAAAAAATGAATGCCCCGGTGGAGGTATGGAAAATGACATCGGGGAGCGAATCATTATTAAAATCGCTTACAAACATTATGGAGCAGGAGGGTTGAAAATCGAAGTTATCAATTGTATCAAAATTATTATTTCCAATGTTTTTATAAATTTTTAATCGTGTGTAGTTGGCAAGATACATATCAGCAAAAGTTACAATATCCAAATCACCGTCCAGATCGAAATCCACAACTGACACATCTTGTTTAAAGTCATTGGTTTCTAAAAGCAATAACTGAAAACTATCAGGGTAGCTAAAATATACTTCGGTGCTTTGCCCGCAAATAACTATATCTTCACGGTCATCACCGTTTAGGTCGCCACAAGATAGTGCGGTTGGAAAATAATCGGTTACATAATGGTATTCCGGTTCAGTGAGATTGCCGTAGCCATCATTATATAGTACACCCCAAAATTTACCTCCGTTTGAGGCAACAACAATATCAATATTCGCATCACCATTTATATCTCCAGTAGTCTTCTTATCAATACCTTCATTAGTATTTAAACTAAAATACGAAATATCTGGTAAGCTAAAATCATTTATTATTGCAATATATTCATTTTCAATTTGTGCATCTATATATTTTGCTATAATTTCTTTGTTTGATGTTGTATTAAGGTTTTTTATTAATACATCAGACTGTCCTGCATAAAGAAATACAGAATCAAATAAATAGAAATAACCATTTCCATCATTTAGCATTATCGAAACTCCGCTCCATTGTGTTTGAGAGCTGTAATTATGCCCCACAACAATATCATTATCACCATCCATATCAATATCACCTGCTGTTACGCTATATGCAGCACGGGGCACCGTGTAGTTGCTTTTATTATCGCCTGTTTTAAAGGAAATAAGAATAAGAAATAAAAGGATTAATATGATTTTTTTCATATTGTTGGTTTTTAAAGTTGATCAATAGTTCTGTATTTTTTTGAGGAATTTTGTGCTTTTGTGTTTTAATGGCTGATATTCAAGATTTTATGCCACAAAAACACTAAACCTCACAAAATCAATATAATAAGTGCCATCAAATTACATTTACCGAGCTATTAATTGATGTAAAGATACATAAAAAATTTGATTGTTGACCTGAATTATATTCCGATAAAAAAATGCCTGATCATAAACCAAAATATCTTTATGTAAACAGAGGCCTTGGTGTTGTGGGCTATCCCGGAAGAGTTGGAATGAAGT
>JAOZOC010000304.1 GCA_029933495.1 Bacteroidales bacterium | reverse complement strand
TAATGATTTATACAGATTTAAAGAGTGCTGTGAATTTTTGTCATGTACTTAGGAATTATTTAGAAACAAAATAAATTTAATAAAACCATTTTAATTGTTAATAAATTAACAGATAAATAAATACCTTTGTAGCATTAATTTTAAAATAGTAACACATGGAGATAAAACGTTTTGGTGTTTCTCTTGAAAATGAGCTTCTTACAGAACTTGACAGGCTTGTTATTAAAAATCAGTTTCCCAATAGGTCGCAGGCAATTCGTTATCTGATTAAGAAATACTCAATTGAGGATGAGTGGGTGGAGAACAAGGTTGTTGCAGGGGCAATTGTTTTGGTTTACGATCATCATAAACGCGAGTTGCAAACAAAATCAACTGATATTCAGCATAATTATCACGACCTGATACTTTCGGTACAACACGTTCATCTTGATCATCATAACTGCCTTGAGACTATTGCTGTTAGAGGAAAGGCCTCCAAGCTTAAAAGTCTGGCAGACAAGCTTATTGCAATAAAAGGTGTTAAGCATGGAGAGCTGGTGATGACGAGTAAAAAGTAATTTTTTAAATATGACAACAGAACTTCTTTTAATAACAGGAACCGCAGCATCTGTGGCCTTTGCTCACACTATTCTTGGGCCTGACCATTATCTGCCTTTTATTTTTATGGCGAAAGCCAGAAAATGGTCGAATGCTAAAACAGCCTGGATCACAGCAGCTTGTGGTGTGGGACATGTTGGAAGCTCACTGGCAATTGGCATAATTGGAATTGTTTTCGGGATTTCAGTTGCCAAACTTGAGCTCATTGATGGAGTCAGGGGAAGTATTGCTGCCTGGGGCTTTACAATATTTGGATTGATATATATGATTTGGGGTATCTGGCGAGCAGTCTATAATAAACCTCATAAACATTTTCATCTGCATAAGGATGGAACGATGCACGAGCATGATCATAACCATACAAATCAGCACGACCATATTCATAACAAGAATATAACCCCCTGGGTGCTTTTTACAATTTTTGTCCTGGGGCCGTGTGAGGCTATGATACCGTTACTGCTTTTTCCTGCTGCCGGGAATAATTATGTGGGACTGGTGGTTGTGGCTATAGTTTTCGGTGTAGTTACCATTTTAACGATGCTTGCAGTTGTGATGCTATCGGTTTACGGATTGAACCTGGCTTTCTTTGGTAAAATGGAAAGATATACCCATGCCCTCGCCGGAGCCATTTTGCTGTTAAGTGGAATAGGAATACTTTGGCTGGGTTTGTAAATTAGGAACTCCCGACCATATTGTTTATTTGAGAAATATATTTCTCCCTTTGCTTTTCCCAATTTATTTTCTAAATTTGTCTATTATGAATATAAATATTAACAAGGTTAATCATTTAATATTTTTATTACCTTTACAACGACATAAAGAACCAACAATATGAAAAAAATCATATTTGCCTTTTTATTTCTTATTCTTATTTCCTTTAAAACCGGCGACAATAAAAGCAACTATACAGTACCCCGTGCTGCATATAGCGTAACAGCAGGCGATATTGATATGGATGGTGATAACGATATTGTTGTTGGGCATAAGTTCTCAACACAAACAAGTTGGGGTGGAGTATCAATAGCAGAGAATACAGGCTGTGGATATTTTCAAATATCTGATTCATTATTTGTAAATAATGGTTTTCCATATATTCACACCGATTATTTTGATGATAATGAATATATTGATTTATTTAGTGGACATGTTACAGCCGACCCTTATACAGTTTATATTGGTGTAATATATAATTATGGATTATATCAATTTGATAGTATAAAGACTTTCCCTTTGGTACCTGATTCACCTGTTCATTATTTCACTAGTGGTGATGTTAACAATGATAACCATAACGACATTATTTTTGCTTCCAACGGTGGCAAATTCTGGGGCATAATGTATAACGATTGCACTGGTAATTTTTCTACTCCCGAATACCATTATGTAACCGACTATTTCCCGACTGCTCTTGCTTGTGGCGACCTGAACAGCGATAACCGGGATGATATTGTTGTTTGCGGGCAAAGTACCGAAGTTTACTTTAGTTATCCCAATGGTTTTCAGTTATTGCTTTTGGAAACTGATGACTTCAAAGAGGGCGTTTCAATCGTTGATTTCGACCTTGATGGAGATAATGATATTCTTACTTTTGTAGGTATCCCATATATAAATGTTTCTAGCCTGATAATGTATGAAAACCAGGGGAATAACATATTGGATACACTTGAAGAGTTCTATTTCCAGCCTATATCATCCAAATTCTTTGTTACAGATTTTAACAACGACAGTTTGCAGGATATTCTGTTTCAGTTGTCTGATAATTCGGGTTTTGTTATTTACTATAACCAGGGAAGTTTTCAATTGGGTGATTCCCTTTTTATTCCTTTAGAACCTTATGGATACGAAGGAGTACGTGATTGTTACTGTGCAGATATGGATGGTAACGGATATAATGATATTATTATTACACGACTTGCTCAAATAGTATTACCTGATAACCTGGTAATATTATTCAATGATGGCAATGGGAATTTTGTAGATGATCCGATTACACAAATTAAAAATCCAAAGCACAAATCTCAAAATCCAATAAGTTGCTATCCAAATCCTTTTACTACTAGAACAACAATCGCATTCTCGCTTGAGAAAAAAACATTCATAACACTTCAAATATTAGATATAAAAGGAAATTTAATAAATACACTTATTAACAAAGAATTATTATCCGGAAAGCATAAAACAATATGGAGCGCAAAATCCCTTAACGGAAAGGAGATGAATGCAGGGATTTACGTCGTACGTCTTATTAAAGGCAGTAACATTTCTACTCAAAGGATAGTTTTAAATAAATAAATTATTAACCAGACTTATTACCAGGGTAATGGGAAAAGCCGCGACCTATTAATACGAATCGGCTGCGGTTCATCCCCGTACATAGGTAATAGCCCAAATAAACCAAAAAATGAAAAACAGATTTAGAATTACACTATTACTTATGGCAATTCTTTGCCTTAATGTTTCTCCTTTGATGGCTCAATTTACCAGCCAGCAAGCAACAAACCTTGTTTTAAACGATGTGCTTTCAGGTGAACTCGACCAAATAGATGTATTTATGATAGATGAAGCACAACCAGGACAGAGTACAATTATTTTGCAAAATAATAGAACAATTGATTTGCCCTATTCATCCAACTGGGTCTATTTTGTAGACAACAAACCATTTGCCAACTGGGCACACCCTTGCAGGTTTATTTTTGTAAATGAAGCTACCGGAGTATATCACATTATTAGAAAACTTCTTCCCGGTTGATTGGGATTCTGTCTATATTACTATATCGGAAAAGCCAAGACCAACCCCAATTGATATACCTGTTAATACTGATGCAATCATTGATAGCCTTGACCCAAATCCTAATCTTTATGCAGTATTTATAAATGGTGCCGGCGATGGTGTTAAAGAGCAACGCTTTTGGAACGATATGTCGGCTATGTATTGTACACTGCTTGGTGTTTACGGATATACTAAAGAGAATATTTTTGTACATTATGTTGATGGATACAGTAATCAACCTCACGGTGATGATTTGGATGGCGATGATATTTATGATGATATTGACTATGATGCCTATAAAGAAACCATTAAGCATACTTTTGAAGAGATGGCAGGCGAAACCGATACAATACCCGAAATACCCGAATTAGAGCCCGAAGATGCTCTGTTTATTTTTGTTGAAGACCATGGTTTTGAGAGTGGCGGGAATTCTTGGATTGATCTTCCTGGTTATGGCACTAATCATGACCTTGCTGATTTCGAACTGGCAGAGTATCTCGAAGATATTAATTGTGCTCAAATAATTGCACTGTTTCAGCCATGTTTTATGGGCGGGTTTTTAACCGAATTATCGGATTATAATAAATATGAGCCAAGCTGTAAAAACAGGTCAATACAAACTGCATCAAATGAAGAAGAATCCTGGAATGAGTATGCTATTACTCAAGGTAATTATTGTGAATTTGTCTATTACTGGACAGCAGCAGCCCGCGGATATTATCCTGATGATGATTATCCCTGGTTATTATCTTATGCAGCCGGTTCATTCGATAGTCTTGCGAGTTTCTTTCCAGATAGTCTTAATCATCCTGGTGACCATAATCCTGATCTGAATGGTGATGGTTTTATTCAAATGGGAGAAGCTTTTGATTATGCGAATGATTTTGATTCACATTCAGAATATTTATTTTTCGATCCTGGCAATTCTCCTAATCAAATAGAGACGCCTCTCTATTTTACCGATATTTCATTTCATGATAATGATGACCTGCTAACATTATGTGGATTAGCCGGAAAAGTTGAACACTCGGGATCTTTAGAAAGTAGAAATTTTATGATTGGTGGAGAGTTGAGTATTCAACCTGATGTTAATATCTCTTTTTATGATGAGAGTGGAATATACTTTGGTAATGAGACTGCGGAATTAGTAATAGAACTCGGAGGTTCATTAGAAGTCGAAGAGAATGTCAGCTTTTTTGGCAACAACAACAACCGCATAACCGTTAACGGCGAAATTGAAATTAATTATAATGTAACTTTTAACGGGATAAACAACTCATATTTCGACGGATTATACCTGTATAACAGCGAACTTGAAACTGATTTAGATTATGCCACCTTCAATAATTGCAACCTGCATAATTATGGAATCGGATTAGATATTAC
>JAOZOC010000303.1 GCA_029933495.1 Bacteroidales bacterium | reverse complement strand
TGCCTCTCCCCACCCTCCGGCAATGGCCACAAAATTAAACAATTATGAGTTATAAAAAACATATTATCACAGTTTTGGTGGCAATATTTGTTGCCACAGGTGCAGCCAATGCACAACAAAAGTACGCCTTGCTTATAGGCGGAAATTATCAACCCGGCAACGAAATACCCGCAAGCAACCAATGGAACAACGGACAGGATATGGGTCAGAACGGATACGATGAGTTCTGGAACGATACCTACCTGATGTGGGAATTGCTCTATGACGACCCAATAACCGGATATTCAAACGACAACATTGAGGTGTTGTTTGCTGGCGGAATTGATTATACATTTCAAGGACAATATGGCCGTTACAAATCGTTACCTAACTATCCGAACATTCCCTACATCACCGATGCAGCCGCAACAAAAACCAATGTAATGGCTGCATTAGACGATTTGGCTAATATCCAGGAACAGGATTACCTATTCATCTGGATAATGAGCAACGGCGGAGATGTTATTATTCCCGGTGAAAATAACTCTTCATTCGTATATCTTTGGGGCTACGATCCAGCTAATCCGTCAGAGGGAAGACTATACGATTCGGAGCTTAAAGCAAAACTTGACCTCATTCCCGCCCACAAAAAAGTAGTTGTAGTACAAGCACCACATTCGGGTGGATTTGCTTCGGAGCTTGCAGATAATCTCAATATTACTTTTACCGATAATCCGAATGAAGTAAAAACTTTTGTAAAAAATTAATATTGATTTACCTTTAAATTCACTAATTTTGAGATTTAATTCCGCCGATAAATTTAAAAAAATGAAAACCAACTTCAAAAATATTACTATCATTATCATTAACATTATTTTTTATTCTCTTTTCCTTTCCCTTTCAGCCCAACAATGGACCGACCCCATAAATATCTCACCCAATATGCCTGGCTTAGACAACCAACCCGACCTCTGCATTGACAAAAACGGAACCCTCCATTGCGTATTCACCCATAAGCTGGAACAAAACTGGCGAAAAATTTATTACTCCAAATCTACCGATGACGGATTGAGCTGGACAACACCCGAAGATATTTCATTAAACCCCAACACATCACTTATGAACCCGCATATTGTTGCCGACACTAACAATAAATTATATGTAACTTATGACTACAACACCGGAAACCCTGCAGCTATTCAGATTAAACTTAAAACATTTGACGGAAATCAGTGGAGTGACCCATTTATAGTTAGCAATGGTATGTACAGTTGCCATCAAAACAAATTATTTATTGATAATAATAATAGGTTATATATTTTCTGGATTCATCAAACCAGTTTAACTTATTACAGGTATTTTGAAAATGGACAATGGAGCGACACTATTTGCCCTTACTATGGAAATTTCTCATGGATATTATCTTCTGCTGTTATTGACACAACAAACAATTTACTGTGTGTTGGTTCTTATAGTCAGCCTGGGCCTCCAATTATTCCCCAAAGTACTATTTTCTTCAAATATGATTATATTAATGGAGAATGGACGGAAAAAGCATTTATTAGTCCACCAACAGATTACGGGTCTGTCGGTGGTTTGGATATTGATAAATTTTCAACAGATTTTCCGGCAGTTACCTATCATCAGAGAACTTATGGCACAGGCCCATACAACGACAGCACCATGTACACTTATTTCAACGGTACAAACTGGACAGAGCCCGAACTCATAGTAAACGACCCTTACGAACAAAAAATTGCCGTTGACCCCTATAACAGGGTGCACATAATTGACCGTGAAAAATTAGAAACAGGCACAAAACTGGTCCATTACCGAAAAATAAATAACTTATGGCAGGGGTATATTATTGATGAAGCGGAAATTGTTGTTGCTAACCCGTCTATAATTGAAATAGACAATATATTATATTTGGTATATTATAAATGTTTTTCAGATAACGATTGTAAAATAAGGTTTACAAAAAATTATTTATTAACAGGTTTTCAAACCTATAAATATTTTTTAAAAGAATATAATATCTACCCAAACCCATTTAAGACCCAAACAACCATTGAATTTACAATAAGCAAAAAACAACAAATATATATTTCAATATATGATTTGAACGGCAAACATATTAAAACATTGAAAAAGAAATATTTCGATGCCGGTACGTATAGAACAATATGGAACGGTAAAGCCGAAAACGGAAAGGAGGTTAATAAAGGGCTTTACCTCGTTCGCCTACAGTCGGGTAGGAACATCATTACCAAACCGGTGGAGTATATTAAATAAACTGTCATTTCGACTAAAGGGGCAGGAATAAGTGTTGGAAGGAGAAATCCCTTAGCGAGGAAAGACTGTCAATAACAAAAGGAGGCACGAATTAGCAGGGAGATTCCTCATTTGCTTAGCTCTTTCGGAATGACACATAGTACTAACCGGCTAACACCGGAACAAGGGAGAAAGCAGCGACCTGCATTTGAGAAACGGATGCTGCCTCTCCCCACCCTCCGGCAATGGCCACAAAATTAAACAATTATGAGTTATAATAAACAGATTATTTCAGTATTGGTAGCAATATTTGTTACCACAGGTGCAGCCAATGCACAACAAAAGTATGCACTAATAATAGGGGGTGATTATAAACCGGGCAGCGAAATACCCACAGGCAACCAATGGAACAATGGGAGCGATATGGACCCCGTAAAAGGTTATGACGAGTTCTGGAACGATACCTACCTGATGTGGGAACTGCTCTACAAGGATCCTATCTCAAATTATTCAAACAATAACATTGAGGTGTTGTTTGCAGGTGGAGAAGATTATTCAATAACTTTTCAAAACTATTATGACCGTTACAAGTCATTTCCAAATTATCAGTTGGATCATATCACCGACGGTTCAGCAACAAAAACCAATGTAATGGCTGCATTAGACGATCTGGTAAATATTGAGGAAGAGGATTACCTATTCATCTGGATAATGAGCAATGGCGGAGATGTTATTATTCCCGGTGAAAATAACTCTTCATTCGTATATCTTTGGGGCTACGATCCAGCTAATCCGTCAGAGGGAAGACTATACGATTCGGAGCTTAAAGCAAAACTTGACCTCATTCCCGCCCACAAAAAAGTAGTTGTAGTACAAGCACCACATTCGGGTGGATTTGCTACAACCCTTGCAGATGATAACACAATCATTATTACTTCTTCACAAACAGATGAGCAATCGAGCAGGGCCAACGATACACCTTATGAAGAAAATGAATGGTGGGACGGTGTTCAATATCACCACGGTGAGTTCGGTTATCATCTTTATTCACCACTCAACGGAGAAAGTCCGGATTATTCTAATACATACGGAACCACACCCTTTTCATTGGCAAATGAAAATGATGATGATGTATTATCTATGGGTGAAGGAATCGGCTGGGAGTTGAATCATAACAATTCAAACAATACTCCTGTTATTTCCGACTTGGGAGGCAACGTTGATTATATATCGCTTCAATATTCCACATTGTTTATTGATGATATTAACGGCGAGGACAAAACATTTACGGGATATGTAGCTATAACAGGACCTCCAGTGGTTTTCCCTTACTCAACATCTCATGTTGTTATATATAATGGAAATGTAAATTTTGTTAAGGCAAAAATTTACTTTTTGGATGATACAAGACTATATAACGATATTAATAATTCAGGAGTTGTTATGGTAGAAAAAAATGTGCAATTATATGGGGATAATACTGCAAGCGGCTTGCTTTCATATAAAAGCATAATTATAGGAGATGGTGTCGTTTTTAGCGGAATGAACGGTGAAAAATGGGGTGGTCTTGCAATTGCAAATTGCGGTCTCTCATTAACGAACGTTACATTTACAGATTGCGGTGCATATTTAAATACCTTAAGCGGTTTGACAATTTACAATTGCAATTTTACAAATGCAGAACTAAAAGCAGATTACATGTATGTTAGTACTAACATTACTAATACGCATTTTGTCAATTCCTGGGTGTATTTAAGCGGTTACGGAACTGGAGATCTTGGTGTAACTAATTGCGATTTTTACGGACCTGCTTCCGGTTGGTACGGAGATAATGCACTTTATTTAATAGACTTTAAAGATTATTCAATAACAAATAATGTGATTCACAATTATGATTATGGAATTAATCTTAATTATTGTGGAGGACCATATACCAAACGCACTATATCGAACAACAGTATAAATTACAATACAAAAGCAGGAATATATTTGTTAAGAAGCTATGCCAATATAAAAGATAACACAGGGATAAAAGAGAATTATGTAGGAATACAGTGTACTAACTACAGCAATGCTTTTATTGAGGGCAATAAAGCGGCTACGCACATTTCGCAAACACAAAGAATAAACGACAATGAATTGAATCAGATAAGGTCTTCGGCATATAGCTTTCCATATTTAAAATGGAATGCAATTTGGGATGATGACAACACAAGTCCGTTAATATACTGGGATTTAGGCGATACGGAAGGTACACCACAAGACATCTCATACAACTTTTGGGGTGATCCGCAATACTTCGACCCCAATGAGGACTTTTTCCCGACAAATGTATTTCAGTGGAATCCTGTTTGGGAACTTGATTTCGGGCCGCCTCCTGTTTTAGGTGCCGAAGCTCTTTATGAAAGTGCAAACCAAAAGGTCAGTCAACAAGACTATTCAGGTGCTAAAGCCGATTACCTTCAATTGATAAATGACTATCCAGCCTCAAAATTTGCAAAATATTCGTT
>JAOZOC010000302.1 GCA_029933495.1 Bacteroidales bacterium | reverse complement strand
TTTAACTTTGCGAAATATGTTTTATGATAGTTATCATAGTTTTAATTGTAGTCGCCTCTTCTTCTTTGGTAATACACGATGTCATGTCCTTATAATTTTTTAAAATAATCGGAATTACATCATTAAAAAGTTGTTTTCCGTTATCTGTAATACTTAATAAGTAAGCTCGCCTATCACCTTCCACAGTTTTTCTTACTACCAATTGTCGTTTCTCAAGTTTATCCACAATTCTTGTAATATTGGCATTTTGTTTCCATACAGCATGAGACAGCTCTGTCATATTCATATCTCCATGAAAATTAAGAATTTCCAAAACAGCTAACTGCTCCATTGTAATATTGTACCCTGCGTCTGCAATTACCTGATGGTTTTTTCTTTTCATCAATTGTAATACAATTGCCATTTGGGCACCTATTGATTTTTCTCTTGGATTATTTTTCATAACAAGTTAAAATTTGACGTGGCAAATATATAAACAATATACTTTTCGTAAAGGAATTATTTGTTAATTTTATTCACAATAGGACTTAACAGGTTTTTATATGCCTAACCCGGAAAAACCAAAAAAAAGGGAAGACTGGAAAAAACATCCCAATGCGTTGGCTATTGGGATAAAAAAGCAAAAATATCATAATCAAGATTCTAACATCTATAAAAAATGTGTTAGCTCTGGCTGATTTTGCTTTTTCTTTTCCCAATAAAGCCAATTACAATAAGGATTACAAAAACTATAAAAATCAGTAGCATTTCAAGCCAATATTCTCCGGGCTCTACCCAAATTTCTCTGAAAACATTCCAACGGCCAAGTATCTCTACAAAATTCCAAAAGATAATTACGGTGGGGATGGCATAACGGATAGCGTAACCCATTTTTTGGATTTTTACTAGTTTTAAGAAAAGATACCCTGACCAAAGCAAGGTGCCAAAAGCAATGATATATGTTACAGGATGACGATCGCCAAGGAAATTGGAATCGTAAGAAAATAGTAAGACAAGGTAAAAGGTCCAAAGCAGGGCTATTAATTCCATCATTGTGGTCATTGTGAAATTATGTGATATAGGTTGCAATTTCACAGCATTGCGCACCTTCAGTTTTTTCTGAAACCAGTTAAAAAATTTGCAGCCTGATCTTGAACTCAGAAAGTAAAACATCATCAATATAGCCCAGAAACCGATGGAGGATGGCATTATTAAATATTCAGGCTTTGTAACAACTTCTCCGTTTTCCATTAATGGAGCTACATTAAACCTGTTTGCATAATAGACATAAGCAAACTCTATCCAGCCTGTCCAGATAAATAAGCCGCCAAATAATCCCAGAAAAGTAGATGTTGTTTCTTTGTTTATGATTACTCCCCATACTATTAGAATAAGACCAACTATTCCTAAAATTACAGCCGCATGATATATGTAGGCATGGCCAAATATTATTTCCATGATTATCATAGCTGCATGACCAAGCGGCATTGTCAGTAATACAATTAAAAATGCTACAATTCCTACTATTGAGTTTCTATTTTTCATTCTATACAAATAATAATAAACTGACAGCCATGACCATCATACCTGCTATTAAACCATAAATTGCCTGATGGTGTTTTCCATATTCTTCTGCTGTGGGTAATAATTCGTCCAGTGAAATAAATACCATAATTCCGGCAACCGAAGCAAATAACACCCCGAATAATGTATCATTAAAAAACGGACGTAATACTAAAAACCCCAACAATGCACCTACCGGCTCAGCTAAGCCTGAAAGAAATGATAATATAAATGCTTTTTTACGATTTCCGGTTGCATAGTAAATCGGAATGGAAACAGCTATTCCTTCCGGTATGTTATGTATTGCAATTGCAATAGCTATAGGTATTGCTATGCTAGGATCAACTAACCCGGCTGAAAAAGTAGCTATTCCTTCCGGGAAATTATGAATAGCAATTATGAGTGCTGAGAACAGACCCATTCTCATAAGCTTCTTGTCAGTTGTCTTGGGTTTGCTGATATCTTCAACACTGCGTATTTCGTGTGGATTTTCGTAAGAAGGTATTAATCTGTCAATAATTGCTATTAACAGTACCCCACTAAAAAATGCCAGTACCGTATATACATATCCCTGTTTATCACCATGCACTTGTGTTAAAATATCTTTTGCTTTGCTGAAAATCTCAACCAGTGAGACATATATCATCACACCTGCTGAAAAACCGAGTGAAATAGATAAAAAGCTTTTGTTAGTACGTTTAGTAAAAAACGCCATTGCACTGCCTATTCCTGTTGATAAACCAGCAAACAATGTTAAGGCGAATGCGAATAAGATGTTGTTTGGTTCCATATTTAATATTTGAGTAATATTTTCAGTTTAACAAATCCTTTTTGAATTTGTTCGATAGTATTTCTAGTATTTTCTCCCTTGTTTTGTTCATCAGACGGATTGCCATTTCAAAAAATTCCCAATCTTCAAACCAAGATAAACAATCTTCGGATTTATTGGGCCATAAATATATCTTGGAGTATCCGGAAATCTTTTTTTGTCAAACTCCTTTAGCTTCATCATATTTACTACTTTGTCTGGCAAAGCCTGCTTTAAGGACAATTTATCAGATGGCACAGAACAGGTCGCAATGACTTTATAAATGGAAAGTAATGCCACAAAATGCAATCTTTCCTATAGTTTTAGTAAAGACGTTTCACAATCTGGAGAATAAAAAGGCTGCTCTGTCCGAAGCAGCCTTTAATCATCTGTGAAGATGCTATTTATAAGAACATATTTTTTGTTTTCTTAATCAGGTATTGGGGATGATTCCATTAAATTATTAATCCAAACATCATTTTTGTCTTTGTTGTCAACTTGTCCGTCAAGATTAAAATCGGATTTTCTGTATCCTGTTTCTCCGGCATTCAAATTCCAGAAATTAGAGATGTCGGTTGGATTAATTTCGCCTGACCCGTCAGAGTCTCCACTATACATTGCAGCCTTGCCATTTAGGTTTTTTTGACCCGACTGATATGCTTTGTTTACGGATGATTTGAAATTATAAGTATAGACACTTCCAGATTCTATGACCGCTGAAGCCGACATGATACCAAGATGGTTACGATGCCAGATGATTGCATACAGCCCGTTATTTACTGTATTTGCGAATGACAAAACACTGCTTCCATCCATGCTAACTATTGAACCATCTTTCAGGATAAATGCCGCCTGACGTGTGAGCCGCGTGGATGGTATTGCATTTTCTGCACTTGTGGCATCACGAAGTTCCACCAAAACCCAATCAACAACATTTGCAGGAGTTGATGACACACTTTCTGTCCCGGAATAATTCCAAGGTGCAATGTTAAAAGGCTGGTTTAGCGGCAATATTAAGCCGTCATTCATATCAGTTCCGTTATATGGGCCTTCGAGAAATGCCATAAGCCCCAGGTTAATCCTGTTTGCAACGTGAAGTGTACAAGGCACAACAATTTCGGGCTCGTCTGCATCATTGCTCGAAACGGTAAGGTTTGCGTAATAATCACCTTCGTCCATTCCTGTTGAGTTAAAAGTAAGGTTTACCTGAACCGAGTCGCTTCCGGGAACTGTACCGGAAGTTTGTGAAAGAGAAAGCCAGTCGGTATAATTGCTGTTTACATTCAGCGTGTAATCCTCAACTTCTCCATAGGAGGTTGTGCCGCAGGGACCCCCGCAGTCTGAATCATAGTACTTTATCCTGATCCTCATTCTTGTATTACCGGGCATTGCATCAGAAGGAACAGTAATATTATAAGTCCCCTGGCCGTTGTTACCAGATTCACACACAACATTCTCTCCTGCGTCGTCAAAATCTTCATCCTGATTCCAGTCTATCCAGACTCCAAGGTCATCTGAGCTATAAACGTGCCCGTTTTCTACCGTTAAGCTGTAAGTCTGGCCTACATCAACTCCGGTGGTTATTGCTGTATAATCTGCATATCCGTCACAAGCTGATGAATTGTCAATCATGTTGAACACAACTCTGCTGATGTACTCATCACATCCACCACTCGCTGCGCAATATGCCTTAGAAGACGAATTTGTATTGATGTACTGTTTGTTTATTGTAAAGTTCAAATCCGCATCTCCTGTGTTTTTGATTTTAAGGATTTCAGTTGTTGAAGCATCCTGTGGAAGAGTAACTTCAAAACTTAAAGGGTTAATATTAATATCAGCCGGATCGGGAATTGGTGCAAGCGGCGGAAAAATAATGTAATCAACCCAGGCACAGTCGCTTCCATTCGACACTCCGCCATCCTTATAGTACACCCATTTGAATGTGTGAAATCCTGCTGTGGATACGGAATAGTTTACCTCAAGCCAGTCCATTTCACCACTCCATTGTTCCTGCAACACATCATCAATATAAAACCTTAAGTAGTCATAACCCGATTCGGAAGAAACTTTACGTGCAAACGAAATAGCTCCTACTGATGACAACTCAAGAGTTATCTCCATTTCCGATGTCTGATTGTCGGATATTGAACCTGATTTTGCGCAATAAGCACCGTCATAGGGATTTTCAGTGGTTATTATCCAGGGAGCATTCCCCCCGAAAGTCCATTGAGGTTCAAATGTCCCCGACTCAAAACTCCATGCATTGCTTTCCTGCAACTGAAAATTAAAAATCGTACTTGATGTGGAAACCATTTTGTCTTCCATCACTGTAGCATAATCGGTTGCATAAACCCTGAATGTGTATGTTCCTTCCATTAAATTGTTAATCGTATATTCTCCGTTTTGATTGGTTT
>JAOZOC010000301.1 GCA_029933495.1 Bacteroidales bacterium | reverse complement strand
AATTGATAAAAAGCAAAAAGCCCGGTGAACACCAGGCTTTTTACCATTGAGAATTATGAAGATAGAAGCAAGAAAATAATTAAACATTTGGTTGGATAACTACCATAGATTCGTTGTCTCGTCCCGGAATATTACTTCTGTAATTCTGGTACGATTTGTCAAGTAAAAATGAATTAGGATGATCATCAAGATTTAATGCCCAATAAAAATCATTATCTTCGTCTGCAACAACGTAATAAAAATCCTTCAGCATTCCTGCTGCTAACATTTTCATTGCTATTTCATCAAAACCTTTTTTCATATATCAATATTATTATATAACTGTTTATCTACATTGGCAAAAACTATGCAAACAGTTAATGTGTTGATAATTAGAGGTGATTAGTTTTTGTACTTTCTCAAATTTGGAAAATGGGTGTGTTTGTGGGAATATATCTGATTTTTTAGTAAAGCTTTAACAATTATATTTTTATTGTCATACTATTCCTGGAATGATGACAATAGCGAATACGACCTTATTACCGATACACCTGATCTAAAAGGATTTTCGTATGGAATAATACTGAAATTCGGAAGCTTTTAATCCGCATTATTCATAAATTTTGAAATTCTCTCCTCTTAATTCTCGCTTATCTTTCGTGAAATTCTATTGAATTCCGATAACTACTGGAACATAAGGATGGGATTTAACACAGTCTCTCGATTAGCTGCTGGTGGCTATTTTTAATTGATTTCCTTTAAACATTAATTATCTATCTACGAATTTTCTTTTGAAGTTTATCGGTAATTACATATCCTCCTGCTCGTTTTGAACCAATAAATTCTATTGCACCTATATTTCTTAATGTTTTAATATATCTTTCAATCGTTTTATAAGGTTTATTTAGTTGTTTCGCTATTTCAGAAGCTCTAATGTTTTCTTTTTTTACGATTAGATTTACAATATCAATTAGAGAGTTTCTAACAGCATGTGTTATTCCCTTACTTGTTCCCTTACTTATTCCCTCACCTTGAGCAATTAAAATTAGATTATCTATTCCCTCACTTATTCCCTCACTTATTCCCTCATTATAATTAAAAGGTACAACAATATCAGGGAATGTTACAGTAACAATACCATCTCTATGCTTCCAAATAGGAGCTTTATAACCCAAATCTTTACAATTAGAAATCATTTTAACAGTACCAATACCTATCTTTTCAATCCACTTTCTTAAAAAGAAAATATGAGCAATAGTTGGATTAACAGGAATTGACATATGATCTTCTGCTAATGATTTAATACTTATGCCTTTAGGTAAATTGCCAAAACTACTTATTTCAAGTTTGTCGGGATAAATATTAATTGCAATACTACCAGAGAAGGAAGAATAATCACGATGGACGAATGCATTTAAAATAGCTTCTCTGATGGCTAATCGGGGAAATAATGCATTGTCTGACCTTTTCCAATTGTTTGTATTAAATGAACTTGAGAAGCCATAAGCTAAATCAAAAAAGTCTGTAATTTGAATAATGGATTGAAAAAGATTTTTATCAAATATTCTGTCATACAATAGTTTATAACCTGTTTTGTCGGTTTTAAACGCAGAAAGTCTAACTCTTACCTGAGGAAAAAATTGAACTGGATTCTTACCAAATAAAATAACTGCTGCATTTGTGAAATCACCATTCTTGTATAAACTGTATTTTGAAAGAAATTGCAATGGGTTTTCAGGTATTTCTAACTCCCGTTCTGTCTTTTTGATTTCTTTGATGCACTCTTGGATATCATTTAAGTTTATATCTTCAATCTCAACTTCTATTGCTGGTTTTACCTCCCAACGTTGATTTCTTTCAGCTTCATTATGAATTAACTGGGCTAATTGTCTTGAGTCAGCTTTAGTTGTTGTACTACCTTTACGATAGTAAACAGCTCCATCAAAAATATATGGTTGGTTAGTTCCTTGCCGTACTGCAACAACAAGCAGGTTTTTATTTTTTACAGTTTGAATATCTACAGAAATTACAGGTTCGGGAACAATTTCTTGATATAAATAAGATTGAATTTTCTTAGCAAGTTTTTCCGCATCTTTTACACCAATAATCTTTTGACTTTCTTCAATACCAATAATCAAATGACCACCATTCCTGTTTAAAAATGAACAAACAACTTTTGCGACTTCAATATTTGAATATTTAGACTTAAACTCCAAATTGATTGATTCGGGTTTGTCCAATAAATTCATGATATAATTTACATTCCCTGTTTTCATAGTGCTTTCATTTTTTCAATTATATCAATAATTCTTGCTTTATCGGTAAACTGAGTTTCTATTACCTTTTTTATATCATTAAAGTCAAAAAACTCGTCTGTCCAGTGACCAACTCTTTCTTCAAGTGGCATATTGTTTTGAATGGTGTCTTCATACATATCAATTAAGCGAATATCATCCATTAATTTAGTTGAAGTGTAGGTGAATGCCGCATTAGGTGAGCCATCCTCATTGAATCGATATTGTTTGAGTAACGTCCTAGCAACACGAATATCCCTATGAGCAACAAACCACCTGGGTTTTTTTAGTTCAATTGCCTTTTTCATTTCCTCGTGTGTAATTGATGTATCACCAATTACTCCTGAGCCATAGAAAGGACGAATAATTCCAAAGAAAATATCGCAACTTTTTACTGCTTCCAAACAATTTTCTAAATTGGATTTAGACGGGTCAGTTTGCATTGTTTTATAATGAGAGTTTATTGGATGATAATCCATCTGCTCCAATAAACCACAAACCTGATTGATTTGGTCTTCATAGCCATATACTGAGGAGGCTACCATAATTTCTATTTTTCCATCTTCCGTCATATTTGATTAGTTCGTTATAATATTTTCTATCATGCACTGCATCTAACTTACAGTTGTATGATAACATTTTTTAACTACTGTCATTATAAATATAATCCAATGGATTAATAAATCTCACAAAATCAGTCCCTTTATGAGCCTCATTACTTAGTGATATTTTTGGTTTTGCTGTCAAAAGTTTCTGTTTTGGACAATGCAAATATACAAAATAATTTTACGGATTATTTTTCATTTACATTACTTCTTGTTTTTTGCCACAAAGACACCAGGACACAAAGGTTCACTAAGTTTTTTGTGTTTCTTAGTGCCTTAGCTCTGAAAATTTTCGTAGTCGTGGCTACATTTTGTGTCAAATTACTGCAATCGGATTTTCAGTATTTTTTTAGGTTTAATCCAATGATGCCGGTATTGTTAATGGTAAGGTCTATAGCTGGCACACCTGACCCTAAACTTCATCCCATACCGGAAGTCATCAACTTCAAAACTATGTTGTTGATGGATATTAGATTTCACCTTACCCTATCCCTCTCCTCAAGGAGAAGGAAGATGCTGGTGCGCAGGCCTTTCCTCTCCCTTTGGGAGAGGATTAAGGTGAGGGATACAGCATTTTATTAAATTATATTATATACTGTAATTCAACCGATTATATTGTTAAGTTGACTGCTATGGTCCATACCGGCTTCTTAACCCTGAACTTCAAACCACTAAAAACTTTACTCATTACCCCCGTTCATATCATTTACAAAGTCGCGGTGCGATTTAAGAGCATTAACTGCATAGAGAACAAGATTTTTACTTTCAGAAAGAATATTCAGATACAAAAGACTGTTTTTGGTTCCGGCCTCATTGGCTTTAATTCTCTTGATCTGGTTTTTCCTTGTCACATCAATAACATCAAGTATATGTTGCTGTTGTTTTAATATATCTTCCAGCTTAGAGAAATCCTGCTCACCAATGGACTTATTTATCATCTTCAGGAGTTTGTTTATTCCGTCATATACTTTATCCAGCTCTTTAACCTGCTCAGGCAAAAGTCCTTTATGATTATTGTCAACATGCTCAAGACAAGGACCCGTAATAAATGTTATGGTATGGGCGATTTCGCGAAGATAATCAAGAACCTGAACATAATAGTACCCCGATTCAATGGAACTCTCTTCAAGTTTTTTAATTGTTTTATCAATGTTGTCTTTCGATTTTTTTGTCCGTTTATTGATTTTATCAACCTCTTTATAGACTTTTCTCAGCTTCTTTAGGTCTTCGTCTGCAAGAGCTTTAAATGTTTTCTCAATCATTGAGCCGACGTTATCCAATACCTCAACAATGTTATCAGAGCTCTTAAGAACAAAATTTCCATTGGTGAGGACCTCTTCATCCAGTTCTTTCTCTTTTTCCTCTTCTTCAACCTTTCCTTTATGAATAATGTGTGTCCTGTAAATCATAAATGCTGCAAAACTGATAAGCACAAAAAGTGCCGCAAAACCACCATAAGATATCAGATAGGCCAGTACAAAAGCAGCTGTAAAAGCTGCCAGAGCTGTAAAGAACCATCCGCCTATAACAGACAGAACACCTGAAATACGATAAACAGCGCTTTCGCGACCCCAGGCCCTGTCGGCTAGGGAAGTCCCCATTGCAACCATAAATGTAACATAGGTGGTTGATAACGGAAGTTTCAAAGATGTACCAAATGCAATCAGTATACTTGCAACCACGAGGGTAACGGAGGCTCTCACCATATCAAATGCAGGTGCATCCTTTCCCAGCTCTTTCTGTTTTTCAATAAACGGAGTCTGGTTGAAATTTTTTTCAATTTTCTCATTCAGGCCTTTCGGAAGAATCTTTTCAAAGAAACTGGCAGCATTGCTTGAACCTCTGACAAGAACACGTGAAAATCCCGTTGCTTCAAAACGCTCATAAC
>JAOZOC010000300.1 GCA_029933495.1 Bacteroidales bacterium | reverse complement strand
TTCTAAACCTGTTTGACTTGGTGCCCTGTTGGTAATATTTGGAGTGATAAACATAACCATACGAGGTTTTAGACAGTTTAAAATCATTAATAAGAACAGTAAAGTTTGATAAATTCTTTCTTTTAATATTTTTTAGATTCTCTGAAATCAGCTCTTTAATAGTGAAATTTAGTCTTGTTACGAAAATGCTGACATCAACATATTCAACGAGGAGAAAAGAGTCAGCTACGGCACCAATCGGAGCAGAATCAATTATTATATAGTCATATCGATTTTTTAGGTTTTCAAAAAGATCTTTTGTTTTTCCCGAAGCAATAAGTTCCATTGGGTTTGGTGGAGTAGGCCCGGCAGCGATAAAGTCAAGATTTTTTATTGGAGTGGGCTGGATTATTTCTGAGATTGATGCTTCATTAATTAAATATGATGTAATTCCTTTGTCATTAGTTAATTCAAAATCAAGATGTAATCCTGGTTTTCTTAGGTCAAAGCCCATTAATAGTGTCTTTTTCCCAAACAGGGCGTAAACAGAAGCCAGGTTGGTTGCGCAAAAAGATTTACCATCGCCGCTAATCGAAGATGTAACCAGTATTGTGAGCTTCTCTTTTCCTTTTGCGAAAAAATTAAGGTTTGTTCTTACAGCTCTGAAAGAGTCGGCTATTGGTGATTTAGGATAATCCTTAATTACAGTATCAGAACGCATTTTATTGTTCAGAATGCTTCCTATTATAGGAAGGTCGGTCAATGATTCAACATCCTTTGGCTCTACAAGTTTGTTGTTCATAAAGTCGCGTGCCAGGATATAGGCTAAAGGAATAAGAAGTCCAATAAAAAGTGCAATCAGGTAATTAAGGTTTGTTCTTGGGGCTATTTGGGATGCCATAAAGAATTTGGCTTCGTCAATTACTTCATAATCAGGTGCATTGGATGCTCTTGCTATTTGGGCTTCTGCTTTTTTTTGCAAAAGAAAAGTGTAAATAGCATCATTAAGTTTAAATTTCCTTTCAATTCCAAAAAGCAATCTTTCCGTTCTTGGCATTCGTGAAATTTCTTTATTCAGATCAGACATTCTGCTGTTAATATCCTGAATTGAGATATCAAGTTGGTTATTGCTGTAGCTTATGTTTTCAAGAATAGTTGTTTTTAAGTTTTCTATTTGTGTATTAATATTTTTTAAGAAAAGATTTTTTTTTGCACTACCTTTAACAATATTATTCCTTTCGCTGTTAAGCCCCATCAACTGGTTTATTAGGCTGTTCAGTTGTACGTCATTGATGTTCATAGCCGAAGGAGCTGCCAGATCGTTTACATCTTCATTTTCATTGAAGTATTTATTTATATAATCGTAGTACTGACGTTGCATTTTCAAATTAGCAAGTTGATCCTCCAACTGGCTCATTTGTTCATATATCTTCTGCCCCTGAAAGTCTAAATCCATTACCTGATGGGTTGAACGGAATTTTTGTAGCTTATTCTCGGTATATTTAAGCGAATCGGCCACATCCTGAATCTGGCTATCAATAAAATTAACTGTATTCAGAGCCATCCTGTTTTTCTTCTCAAGATTCTGCTCTAAATATATTTTGGTAAGAGTATTAAGGAAGTCGGTGACTTTTGATGGATTTGTACCTGAGAAAGTTATGTTTACAAATGATGAATTTTGTGATACTGTTTCAACATTTAGCCTCCTCATATAGCCTAACGTCATATAATTAATATGGTTTAAATTGAAAAATAATCTTTTATTTTCCAATTCTTCCCTTTGGATCTTGTGCTTAAGTAATACTGTGAATTTGAAATACTTTTCTGAGATCATATCACCAAAGTGAAATTTTCCAACATAATTAAGACTATCAACTGTTCCCACTCCTTTATCCATACTAAAATTAAAAAGTGCTGCTTTTTCACTATTAACCGAAAGCTTGAAAGTTGTATCATTAATCAGGTCAATAAAAAAATGAATACCTACAGCCTGGTAGTGTGTTTGGTCAATTATTACCGAAATGGGTGAAGACTTGTACAGTTCAACATCCAAAGTAAATGGTATATTTAATTTGGGTATAACGGGCTCTTCTATAAAATAAGACACTTCAAGGTTAAGAATTTTAATTGCTTCATTAACAACTGAAAATGATTTTAGAATCTGCATCTCATTTTCAATATCCTGATTACCCTGAAAAAGTCCTATTCCCTGCATCATACTGCCAGACTCAAGAAATGCATTTTGATTATCCTGAGATAACAACATTGTTGTCTGATTAGTGTAAACAGGTGGGCTGAATTTATTGACAATAAATGCTGCAAGAAGTGCGATAAAAGCTGAGAAGATAAAAGTCTTTTTGTATCTGAATAATTTTAATATCAGAGCTTTATAATCAACCTGGTTTTGAAAAAGTTCTTCCGTTCTGGCCATCTAATTATTCTTATAAAATAATAAATACAAAGTTATAGCAGTAGTTATTGTTGATAAAACAAGTGACCAGTTAAGAATGTTCAAAGTCCTGAACCTTGCCTTAACAGGTTTAATAACAATTATATCGTTTGGAATTATAAAATAGTAGTCAGATGAAACAATGTCTTTCTTTGTGAGATCCAGATAGTGATAGTTGATTTTATTGCCTTTTTCCCTGATTAAAACAACTTCATTTTTTTTACCATAGATTGTTGCCCCTCCTGCAAGTCCCAATGCCTCAAATATCGTTAACTGATCTTTAGCAAAAGAATAGGCTCCGGGTCTTGCAACTTCACCCAGAACAGATATCTTATTATTGACAAACTTGACAGTAATTGAGATATTGGCTAAATATTCCCCCACTTCTTTTTGGATATTCTCTTTAGCTTGTTGCAATGTCATGTCCTTAACATAAATCAAACCTACAAAAGGAAAATCAATATATCCATCACTGTTTACGATGTAACTGATAAGGTTTATATAATCAGAACTCATTGATGAGCTTGTACTGAAAATTTTTTGATTTTTTTCTTCAGTACTTGTAACCCATATATATATATTGTCAAATGGTTGAATTGTTTTTACCGGACGCGTTATAGTAAACTCATTTACAGGCGGGTCTTTTTCCTTCTCAGAAAAATACATTAATCTTTTTCTCGTTGAACAAGAACTGAAAAATAATATTCCAATAATAAAAAGAAATAATATTCGGTTAAAATGTTTGTGTACAGGCATCTCTATCTTTGATGTTATATATAAGCAAATAATCAGGTGTTATACCTGATTATTTGATAAAGTGTTACAATTTGTAATTTAATACTCAAATATAGTTTAAACAAAAAACAAAGATAGATAAATTTTGGGAATTACTATTTCGTTTGAAATAATTTAGCATTTAATCCATATACTTTTATTGTCCGGAACCCTTTAGAACAGTTTTAATTGTTTTGAGGAAGAGGATGATATCCAGCTTGTTCGACCAGTTGTCAATATATTGAAGGTCGAGTTTCATCCACTCTTCAAATGAAATCTTGTTTCTGTCAGGCTTGATTTGCCATGTGCAGGTAAGTCCTGGAGGCATTGATAGTCTTCTTAATTGCCAGTTTTCGTATTGTTTTACTTCTTCTGGAATAGGTGGCCTTGGCCCAACAAGAGTCATATCTCCAATTAAAATATTATAAAACTGAGGTAATTCATCAAGACCCGTTTTTCTTAGGAACTTACCAATCTTTGTTACTCTTGGGTCATCTTTAATCTTGAAAGCGGGTCCATCAGCCTCGTTTGCATCCATCAATTGTGCTTTAAGATCTTCAGCATTTTGCACCATTGTCCTGAATTTGAACATAAAGAATCTACGTCCACGCAACCCTACACGCTCCTGCTTAAAAAACACAGGCCCTTTGGAGGTTAATTTAACTAATAATGAAACTCCTAGAATTATAGGCGACCATATTACCAAAATTCCAAGTGAAGCAACAAATGAGATGACTCTTTTAAGATTTAACGCCAGCAAATCTGAAGGAGTATTCATAAATGTTAAGAAAGGTGTGTCTCCAAAATGGCTCAAATGAGCTTTCGTTGCAGACATGTGGAATAACTGTGACTGCATCCTGAAAATAACGCCAACTTCCTCACAATCATAAACAATGCTTCTTAACTTATTCTGATTAATATCATTTTTACAATAAATGACTTCATCAATAATCTCGGATGCAAGTAAATTCTTGATACTCGATTTTTCAGGCTTTACTGTTGCTCTGTCCTTGAATTTCCTGTGTATCCTGCTTGAATCAGATATTATATATTTAATACTATATCCCCACTCTTTATGGTCGAATAATTCGTATAAGAAAGACTCTGCAGTATCATCAGCAACAACAACAACGTTCCTTGTGTTTGCTCCTTTTGTCCTGTAGTGCTTCATTATTCTGAATAAAACAATTCTTGATGAAAATAGTAATAATAAATTAACAGGACCGAAAAGGAAAATAGCTCCTCTACTTATATCATACAGCTTAAAGGCGAATATAGAAAGGAATAAAATCCCAACTCCAATTCCAATTACTTTAGTGTATTCAAGGAAAATTGCGGAATACCTCTTTGCTCTGTAAATCCTTGCAATATTTGCAGTTTTAAAAAGTAAAAACCAAACCGGTACGATTATTAACCCTAATATTAAATATTCATTAGTAACAGTTACCGGCGGCTCGGAAATAACATTTCTGATGAGAATGGCAATATAAAATGAAAATAAAGATATTACTACATCAAATATTCCGAAAAAATTGTTTATTAATTGCTCTCTTTCTTTAATCAT
>JAOZOC010000014.1 GCA_029933495.1 Bacteroidales bacterium | reverse complement strand
TCCATTCTGAATCTTTTACCAAAAAGCCTCCCCTTCTACGATTTTTACCGGCTAATTTTAAACTTATTAATCTAACTTTGCAACCGGCATTTAATTTTTATTGTCTCCTTATGGTGGACAACGTCCTCCTTCGCCCTGCGGGCTTCGGCGGACAACACATAACGCATAACGTTCAACGCAAATGGAAAAAACAAATAAGCAATTTGAAAAGGTCATAGCAATATGCCGCGAAGTCTTTGAGGAAAAGATGAAAGACTATGGCAGCGCCTGGAGGATTTTACGCCCCTCTTCACTGACCGACCAGATTTATATAAAGGCAAGCCGTATTAGAAGCATTCAGAAAAAAGGTATTCAGAAGATTGATGAAGGGTTTACTTCCGAGTTTATCGGTATTGTTAACTATTCGGTTATGGCGCTGATACAGCTTGAAATCGGATCAAAAGAAGAAACTACAATGCCCCCTGATAAAGCAATAGAGCTGTATATCAGGCACATTACTGCTGCAATGTCACTTATGACTGACAAAAACCACGACTACGGAGAAGCCTGGAGAAATATGAGAATCAGCTCAATAACCGACATTATTCTTATGAAACTCCTGAGGATAAAGCAGATCGAGGATAACGAGGGCAAAACATTTGTTTCGGAAGGGGTTGATGCAAATTATAGCGACATCATTAATTATGCACTTTTCGCTCTTATTCAACTCGAAGAAAATTCTAATCCTGAATTTTAAATCCGAATGGTTTCAACAAAATCGAAATCTGCACTCACCTGGATATTTATTCTTGCAGTTCTGCTGTCGGGATATTTAATTCGCAGGATAGTTGATTTCAATCCCCTGTTCATTACATTATTGACAGTTGAAATAATAGTTGCCGCTTTCATCAACTGGAGATTCAATCCTTTGCAGGTTGGCGTGGTGCGTTCAATGCTCGGACTTCTGTTTATCTTTTCAGGTTTTGTAAAAGGTGTTGATCCGATCGGGACACAATATCGTATAGCCGATTATTTTATTGCCTTCGGGACAGAGTGGGCAATTCCTTATGCGCTTCCGCTTGCCGTAATCCTCAATGCATCGGAGTTCGTACTCGGGGCAATGTTACTTTTTAATATACGTCTAAGAATAACCACCTGGCTCGTAATGATAATGATGGCTTTTTTTACGGTCACAACCTTTAATGATGCTCTTTACAATCCTGTCCCTGATTGTGGATGCTTTGGTGATGCCATCATCCTGTCCAACTGGCAAACCTTTTATAAAAATCTGGTAATTGTATCTCTGCTGATGATAGTTTTTTTCTCACGAAACAGAATTCGATTCAGTTATAACCAGAAAGTTGAATATTCACTTATTATCATTTTTACTTTGGGATTTGTCTGGTTTGAGATTTTCAATATAAGACATCTGCCCCTAATTGATTTCAGAGACTGGAAAGTTGGAAACAAGAAGATTGTTGAGGAGAAGAAACCTTTAAAGTATTATTTGACTTATAAAAACAGAGATACCGGTAAAACACAGGAATACCTTTCACCAAACTATCCTTACGATGATTCGGCATGGATGTCGAAATGGGAGTTTGTAAAACAGCGTGTCATTGATCCGAATCCGAAAGTAAACAATCTGGCTATTGAAGATGAAGAAGGAAATGACGTGACCGATCAGATAATAGCCAATCCCGATTTTCAGTTTATGCTGATTTCGTACGACATAAACCGGATGAACACAAAAAAGACGAATGATATCAGAAAATTACTATCGAAATGCAATGAAGACGGTTACTCTTTTGTGATGCTGACAAGCAGTATACCAGAAGAAGTCCACAGTTTTCTTAATAAGTATGACCTTGACATTGATTATTACTTTGCCGACGATGTTTCTCTTGAAGCAATGATACGGGCCAACCCAGGATTAGTCTTGCTAAAGAATGGTGTTGTTCTTGGCAAATGGCATTATAATGATTTCCCTTCTTATGAAGATTTCAAACAAAAGTTTGTTGATAATTAATTTATATTTTAACAAATAACTTTTCTCAAATAATTAATTTTGACAACTATTAAATCAAAAAAGCAGATTATGAGAAAGCAGATAGTTGCAGGTAACTGGAAAATGAACAAAACATTTCAGGAAGCCGACGACCTTATAAACGAACTTGTTGAGTTCATAACTAGTAATGATATTGGCGATATTGGAGTGATAATATGCCCACCAGCTCCCTACCTTGAACTGGCATCCGATTCGGCAAGCGAATCAGACCTGTTTGTTGGTGCCCAAAATGTAAACGATCATGAATCAGGAGCATACACAGGCGAAATTTCGGCTGCAATGCTTGAGTCGATGAATATTGATTACTGCATTATAGGTCACTCCGAAAGAAGGAAATATTATCATGAAAGTAATGAAATGCTTTCCGAAAAAGTAAACAGGGCAATAGAGTCAAGTATTCAGCCAATATTCTGTTGCGGAGAACTACTTCCTGAAAGGGAAGCAGGAGAATATTTTGATGTTGTTAAAGCACAACTGGAAGAGTCATTGTTTCATCTGAAAGAAGAAGATTTTGAAGATGTCGTAATAGCCTACGAACCTGTCTGGGCTATTGGCACAGGCGTAACTGCCACTTCGGGTCAGGCACAGGAGATGCATGCTTTTATCAGGTCTCTGATCAAAGAAAAATATAATGAAGATGTTGCTGAAAACACAACAATCCTTTATGGTGGAAGCTGTAATCCAAACAATGCCAGAGAACTATTTGCAAACAAGGATGTTGACGGCGGCTTAATAGGTGGTGCATCGCTTAAGGCGGATGACTTTGCAAAAATTATTCAATCATTTTAAGATACAAATAACATCACAGGCTCGTATTATGGATTACACAGAAGTTACTTTCAAAACAGGACACAATTATCCGTTAACGGATATGATAATTGCAGAATTATCTGAGATTGGCTTTGAAAGTTTCGAGGAAGATGAAAATTTCCTTAAAGCATACATCCCTTCAGAAGCCTATGATAATGAGAAGATAAAGAGTATTTATATTTTACAGTCGGCTCAAAATAAAATCTCATTCACAAAAAAGCAAATTAAAGAACAAAACTGGAATGAAGTTTGGGAAAGTAATTTTCAACCCGTAACAATTGGGAATGATGTTTATGTCAGGGCACCATTTCACAAAAAAGCAGAGGGTGTAAAATATGAAATTATAATTGAGCCTAAAATGTCATTTGGAACAGCACATCACGACACAACTTCACTAATGATTGAGCAGATGCTCGATGAGAAGATTGAAGGCAAATCTGTCCTTGATATGGGATGTGGCACAGGAATTTTATCAATACTTGCTGAAATCCTTGGCGCATCAAGTATTGTTGCAATTGATATTGACGAATGGGCTTATAACAATGCACTTGAAAACCGACGTAAAAATAAATGTAAAAAAATTGACGTTAGATTAGGCGACATAAGTGCATTGAAAGATGAGATGTTCGACGTTATACTTGCCAATATCAACAGAAATATACTTCTTGAAGATATGAAAGTATATTGCGATTATCTTAATGATGACGGCATCCTGCTTTTAAGTGGTTTTTTAATCGAAGATGTGGAACTATTGAAAGATGAGGCAAAAAAAATCAACCTTGCTTTTAATAATATGATGATGAAAGAGGAGTGGATTGCCCTGAAATTTTCAAAAGACAGCATCGTTTCAAAATGAAAGCATACCTGAAAATCACAATTATCTTTTCATTACTGCTATTATCATCTGTAGCAACCTCCCAACAATTTAAACAATTCTCAGATGATTCTCAAACATTCCTTAAAGAACTTAATTCATTTTTTGGAAAGGTAAGCCACAATGAGAACAGGAAAAAGTGTAATGCTTTAATGGCTAAATTTACTGAATACTGGAATACAGGCACATACAATAAAGAGTTTAAGGATAGTATTAAAGTAATGAGCAATCTCCTGCTAAAACGCAGGTTACGGCCATATCCTCATTTTTACAATTATCTGTCAAGCTTGAATGGTATTATGGAATACGACCATCCGACAGAAAGCTACAAAGCCTGGTACAAAAGCCTTAGAATTCTGGCTAATGACAAAAGAAGCGTAAAACATGTTACTGTCTTTCTTCAGTTCAGCAATAACCTGATAAATGATTTAATTTTATATAAATCAAAAGGAGTCGAATGGAAAGCTGACACCTATGATTTTACATTCAAATATGATTCAGTTCCTGAAGTGGATTTCGCAATGTTTACACTTAAGTGCTATGCTAATAAGGATAGTTCCGTCATTTACAACACAAAGGGCATTTACTTCCCTTTAAGAAATAAGTGGAATGGTGTTAACGGAAAGATTAACTGGACAAGAGCAGGTTTTAGTGAAGATACTGTTTATGCAATTTTGGGTAATTACGATATCTATTTAGGATTTTCAAGGTTTCATGCTGACTCGGTTACATTCTATCATAAGAAATACTGGAAAAAGCCATTGTTCGGTGATTTGGACGAAAAAGTACTTTCAAATGTCTCTCCTGAGAAAGCCACTTACCCTCGCTTCAACTCTTATCTGAAAAGGGTTCCAATTAAATCGGTATTTGAGAATATTGATTATGTTGGAGGCATCCAGATGCACGGAAGTAAACTATTGGGTTCAGGCAGTAAAAATAATGATGCAATTGTCAAAATTAAAAAGGGGAAAAAGGATTTTATTGAAATACGCTCAAAAAGCTTTGTTATAAGACCAAACCGTATTTCATCCATCCTCTCCTCTGTTGCGATCAGATACAAGGAGGACTCTATCTATCACGCTGGCATACAAATGAATTATGTTGACAATAACAAGGAGCTCGCTCTTGTCCGTTCAGGGGAAGGATTAGCAAAGAGTCCATTTTATGATTCGTTTCATAACCTTGATATATATACTGAGGCTATGTATTGGAATCTAAAAGACAGTATTATGGATTTTAGAGCAGTTAAAGGATCTACAGGCTTATCCAGTGCAGTTTTTGAATCAAGTAATTACTTTTCGTCCGGAAGATATGAAAAATTGCAGGGAATGGATAGGATTAACCCACTAAATGCTATACAGGGATACTGTAAAAAAAATAATACAAGGGAGATCTATTTGGAAGATCTGTCTTTTTACATGAAAATTCCCCAGGAACAGTTAATTGGAATGTTTGTGAACCTTTCAAATAAAGGTTTTATAATATACAACCCATCAGAGAAAAAAGCGATAGCCAAGGATAAATTGTTTGACTATATAAAGGCTATGGCAAAAAAGATAGATTACGATGTTATACAGTTCAATTCGGAAACATATAATCTTAAAAATGCAGGCCTCGAACTTGACAGTTTTGCCTTACGCCTCTATGGAGTACCGTTTGTTTTCCTCAGCGATTCCCAAAATGTGTTTATTTATCCTGATAACAGGCAGCTGTTAGTTAAGCAAGGTATGGACTTCGTTTTTACTGGCAGAGTCCACGCCGGACTTTTCGATTTCTTCGCAAACCAGTGCGAATTCAACTACGGACAATTCAAACTTGATATGCCCTCTATCGATTCTATGAGATTTATGGTTCAAAGCTTTGAACCTGATGAATATGGTAAACATCCTCTTGTTGCTGTAAAAAGTGTTGTTGCCGATCTGGGAGGAGATTTAATTATTGATGGCGCCAATAATAAATCAGGCCTTAAAAATTTCCCACAATATCCTCTGTTCAAAAGTACTAAAGATTCGTACGTTTACTACGATAAACCGGAAACATATAATGGCATTTACGACCGTGAAAAGTTCTTCTTTTATCTCTATCCGTTTGATATAGACAGCCTTGATAACTTCAAAACAGAAATGCTTGGTTTTTCCGGGTATCTCGCATCAGCAGGAATATTCACGGACATGGAGCAGACACTTAAAGTTCAGGAAGATTATTCTCTCGGTTTTAAAGCAAGCACTCCTGCTGAGGGAATTGCAGCTTATGGTAAAGGTACATTCTTTTCTGATCTGCAACTTAGCAATAAAGGATTACATGGTAACGGGTCACTTGAATACCTAACGTCAACTTCCTGGTCTGAAGACTATATTTTCTTCCCCGATTCATGTAATGCCAACGCTACAAATTTTGTTGTCAACGAACAGTTAACTCCTATTGAATATCCTACAGTAAAAGGTGTGGATGTGACAATACACTGGGTTCCATATAAAGATTTTATGGTGGTAACACCTCATGAGATACCAATGGATATGTTTGGAGGCCAGTCAAAACTATATGGTTCATTCATTCTGACGCCTGAGCAATCAATGGGTAAAGGCCGTATCAGTTTTGAAGATGCTGAAATGCAATCGAACTTATACAAGTTTAAACAACATGAAATTTTTGCTGATACAGCTGACTTTAACCTGATATCACAGGAATTTTATTCCTCAACATTTTCAACTCACAACTATAATTCGCATATCGACTTCAACGAAAGAAATGGAAGTTTTTTATCAAACGGTGGCTTGTCGCTTGTAGAATTTCCTGTTAATATGTATGTTTGCCTGATAGACGAATTCAGTTGGTTTATGGATTCTTATGAGATTGCAATGGGTAGTGCTGAAAAAGAAGCTGAAATGGCAAAATATAATGATATGAGCATACGTGAATTGATTGACATTCCTCTTGTGGGCTCAGAGTTCATTTCTACTCACCCTGATCAGGATTCACTCAGGTTTACTTCTACAATTGCTACATATAGCCTGAAAGACTACATCATTAAGGCCGAAGATGTTAAATATATCAGGGTAGCTGATGCAGCAATATTTCCTTCCGACCGAAAAATAACTATCCTGAAGGATGCACAAATGAACACATTTTCGAACGTAAAGATATTGGCAAATACTGTTACGCGCTATCATGAAATATACGGTGGCGAAATCACTATCAAGGGAAGAAACAATTATATCGGTGTTGGAAATTATGATTATGTTGACGAAACCGGATACAGACAACAGATATTCCTGAAAGAGATTGGAGTAGATCAGACATATCAAACAACAGGTACGGGTGACGTCTCCGATTCAACAGGGTTTTCAATAAGTAACGATTTTGACTTTTCGGGTAATGTCACATTAATGGCAAACAATCAATTTATGAATTTCAACGGCGGATTCAGGATCAGACACACATGTAGTGCCGGCCAGCGTAGTTGGGTGAAATTTAATTCCGACATAAACCCAAAAGATATTTATATTGATATTTCTGAAGATATCACAAACCTGGATGGAGACAAACTGGAAGCAGCTCTATTGTTCTCTCCCGAAATTAACAGATTCTACTCCGGATTCCTAAAACCAAAACGTAGTAAATCCGACCAGGTTATAATATCAGCAAGCGGATATATAAAGTTCGACAAAAAAAGAGAGGCTTATATAATTGGGAGCAAGGAGAAATTAAAAGGGAATTCCTATGCAGGAAACCAACTAACCCTGGAGAGAAAGCAATGTATTCTGACCAGTGAAGGAACTCTGAATCTTGGAGTTGACTTCGGAATGGTAAACCTGGCTACTTATGGAACTGCAGTACAATATATTATCCCCGACTCAACAACCTTTGATGTTGTAATGACTTTAGACTTTCCCTTTGATAAAAAAACGATGGATATGCTAGTAGAAAATACTTCAAAGGTAAATTTACAGGGTGTTAATGTTAAAAGACCGGTATTCCTTAAAGCTCTTACTGATATGCTTGGAGAAAAGGAGGCCGACGATATTGTGGCCGATGTTAATTTGTTTGGCAGACTCAGAAAGTATCCTTCCGGACTGAAACATACAATGCTATTTTCTGATCTGAAACTGAAGTGGAATTATGCTACAAGATCATATATATCGAGAGGTCTTGTTGGGGTCGGAGGAATAAATGACCAGGCCATCAACAAATACTTCAACGGATACATTGAAGTTGCAAAAAAACGTACAGGCGATGTCGTTAATATTTACCTTGAATTCGACAGGAGTAAATATTGGTACTACTTCAATTACAGAAATAATATGATGCAAACAATCTCATCAAATACCGAATATAACAACCTTATTCGTGAGATGAAAGATGACAAACGAACATACAAAGGAGATAAGGAGGGAGCAGAATACAGATTCATCATCTCAAACCTCAGAAAAAAGACAGATTTCCTGAGAAGAATTAATAATGCATTTTAGTCATACATTCCGAAATTGAAAATATTTCCAAATATTGGATTCCATCCAAACTATAAAACCTTTTTCCCAAACTAGCGTATAAATCTCATCTTTAATACTTTTAGAAATGAAGAAAGAGTTAGTTTTATCACTATTCCTTGGATTATTTATCATTGCAAACCCGATTACAGGGTTTTCGCAGGCTAATTCAGTCACTGAAGATCAACTGATAACTAATGCTGATAATCTATTTGGGAACGACAATTATAAAAGTGCAATGCCACTGTACGCACACCTGGTAAGCGTCCATTCTGACAATGCAACTTTCAACTACCGTTATGGAGTTTGTGCATTATATAATAAGCGCGACAACAAAGAAACCCCAATAAAATATCTGTCAGTAGCAGAAAGTAAAACTCTGGATAATCCCAAGCTTAACTACTACCTTGGATTGGCTTATCATAATAATCAGGATTATGCTAAAGCTCTAAAATATTACAATTCATATTTAAATAATGCTCCTGCCGATTCACCCGAAAAAGAAGAGGTACTGAAATCAATAAATTCCTGCCTTAACGGATTATCACTTTCAGGGAAAAAAATGATCGCAGAAATGCTTGATAAAACATCATTCGAAAAAGATAATTTTCACAGAGGGTATTATGCTGACGATCTGAAAGGAACCTTAATAGTCAAGCCTGAGATATTCAAATGCAAAATTGATAAAAAGAAAGAGGCACTTACATTTGTGTATCTTTCAGAACCAAAGGGCATTTGCTATTTTTCAAGTTACGGAGATGATGAAAGTGAAAACAAGGACATTTATAAATCTGTCTTACAAGAAGATGATAACTGGAGTGAGCCTGAGAAAATATCCTCAGTCATAAACACTCAATACGATGAAGATTATCCAGTGTTGACAGATAACGGAACCACCCTGTACTTTTGCTCTAAAGGGCACAACTCTCTTGGAGGGTATGATATTTTTATGTCAAAATATGACAAAGAAAAAGAGGCATGGACAGAGCCTGAAAATCTTGGAGTAGGAGTAAATTCGCCGTTTAATGACATTCTGTTCATTCCCGGTAAAAATGGAGAAACCGCATATTTTTCATCTGACAGGGATAATACAGAAAATAACATAACTGTATATAATATAAAAATATCTGAAGGAGAAACCGCCAGAGCCCTGGCGCTTACCGACGAACTGCCAAAGGAAGAATTACAACCGACAGAAAAAATTGAAACTGCCGAAATGCAAAAACCCCAACTAATTGCACAAAACAATGTCAAACAAGAATGCTCATCAGATACAAAGCAGGTAAACACAACTTCGGCACCATATCTTCTCAAAGAAAAGATGTTAAAAGAACGAAATGAAGTACGCTTAATAACCGACAGTGCTTTTCTTTTTGTGGCAAATACAAAAAATGATATACGAAAGTTAACAAATACAAGAGAAAGAGCAAAACGGATTTCGGATAGCAAAAGTAAAAAGGCAGAAGTTGTCCACCTATCACTTGATTCGTTGATGGAAAGCATTAACAATATTAGTGATATTGAAATTGTGCAAGGTGAACTAGAGAAAGCTAAAAACCTAAAACAGGAATATTGCTTGTTAATTGCTGCCTCAACCAAAGCTTATGAAATGGCACAGGAACTATCAGCTCAGATCAAGGCTAAAGAAAAAGAACTTAAAAATCTTAAAGAATTTGCCAGTCAGATTCAATTAAAATCAGGTTCAGGAGCTATTGATTCAGTTAATTATCTGTTCGATGAAGTAAAAGTACAGATGGCCAGGACTGAAACTCACAGAGACTTTTCAAAAGACATTATGCTGATAACTAGTGGCAAAATGGAATATACAATTCCTGAAAAAGAGTTTGCCTTTGCCGATGAATATCTGAAACAAAGAGAAGAGGGGACCTTTCTTGCAAGTGCCGGAACAAAGCAGGAACCTAACAGCACAGATTTACAATATATAAATAAAAAATCTGCTGCAGCTTCAGTTACGGTTTCAACAAATGATAAAAAAACATTTGAGCCGGTTATTATAAAGCAGATAAACTTAAACAATCTTGCTTATGCAAGTGTTGAGCCGGGTTATGATGATATCGAAATTAACTTCACAGCTGATGTTACAACTATTCACCAGGCTGAAGTTATTGATACTGAGATTATTGCTTTTAATGATATTACTTTAGATGATAATATCGAAATTAATTTCACAACTGATGTTACAACCGTTCACCAGGCAGCAGCTATTGATACCGAGGCTCTCGCTTTCACTGAACCAGCTATTGACGATGATATCGAAATCGACTTTTTATCAGATGCAATATCCCAAATGCCAATTGAAGAGATAATAGTTGAAAAGCAGGCCCTTGCAGAAAATTATTCAGATATGGGAGCAGGAGCAGATTTTAATATTGATCCGGTTCCGGCTACAAAAGATAATGGTAATACAGTCAGAAAAAATGAAGGGCTAACATACTTTACAAACTCTATTATATTGCCTGATGAAATAGAAACATCAAAGACTGATAGTAAGCTGCTGGAGCTGGCATTCAACGACCCTAATGAATTATCCTATGAAGAGTTGCTATATGTTGCACAGCTAGCTTCCAGTTCATCAAAAAGCTTAGAAATACTGGATTTTGCATTTGTTAATGAGAATCGCGACTGGAGGGCATATAACAACGCTGCCGCATATGCAATCGAGCTAAAAGACTATAACCGTGCAAAGGTTTACCTGAAGCAGGCTTTAATGATAACAGATGACAATGGTATGATTGAAAACAACATTGGAATAATCGCTTATCGCACAGGTAACTTTGAAAGTGCAGAAAAACACTTTGTTGCAGCAAACAATCTTGGAGAGAATTCAAAACATAACCTGATGGTCTTAAAATATGCAATCAATAAAACCAGTCAGGATACAGACAATAGAATTGACACAGCTGTTGAGCCGGACGAACTCATTGGGGATATAATTGACTATTTTCCAACAAACGAATAACATATCAGACAACTCACCTAAAAACAGACTCCGGGAAATACACCTCCAAACCCGGAGTTTGCAATTTTATGGACAAATAATTTTTCTACCTGTAAATTCTTTAGTAATGCCTTGCAAAGGTCTCATTACAAAAACGGCCCCAAACACTGAATATTCAACCCATCCACACACAAAAATCAATTCAAAATAAACACAGATAATCACCCTCAAAATCAATTGTTTGAAAAATTGTTAAGAAATAGGCACTAAATATATGTTGACAATTAAAAAAATATATAATTTTACCCTTGAATAAAATTTGCAAAACACGAAAAATAAAAGATATGAAATTTATTGTATCAAGTACCGTATTGCTAAAGAATCTTCAGATGATTAGTGGTGTTATCAATTCAAGCAACACCCTGCCAATCCTTGATGATTTTTTGTTTGAGCTTAGTGAAGACTCATTAATAATAACAGCTTCTGACCTTGAAACCACAATGTCGGTTAAAGTTCAGCCTGACAAAGCAGAAGAGCCCGGAGTTGTAGCAATTCCTGCTAAATTATTATTGGATACCATAAAGTCATTACCAAATATTCCGGTAACAGTATCAATAAATAAGGAGACGCTGGCTGTTGAAATACTTACTGATGGTGGGAAATTTAAGCTTACCGGCCACAAGAGTGATGAGTTTCCTCTTAAGCCGACCCTTGAAAATCCTTCATCCATTACTTTGGATTCTGATATTCTTAAAAATGCTTTTAATAAAACTCTTTTCGCAACAGGCAACGACGAATTGCGCCCTGTTATGACAGGTGTTTTTTGCGAACTATCAACCGAAGATGTGACTTTTGTTGCAACTGATGCTCACAAACTTGTCAGGTACAAAAGAAAAGACGCTAAGGCCTCTGAACCAGCATCCTTCATTCTTCCAAAAAAGCCTATTAATCAGTTAAAGAATATTTTACCTGAAGATATTGACGTCAGAATTGATTACGATCAGACAAATGCATTTTTCGAATATGAAAACGTGAATATGGTCTGTCGTTTGATTGATGGTAAATATCCTAATTACGATGCAGTAATTCCAAAAGAAAATCCAAATGTCCTTACAATAGACAGGCTGCCTTTCGTAGGTGCTCTCAGACGGGTTGCTCTATACGCTAACCAATCTACAAATCAGGTCAGGCTGAAGATCAACGGCCAGGAGCTTGTTATGTCGGCTGAGGATATTGACTATGCAAATGAAGCCAAAGAGAGGATTGCATGCAGCTATGAAGGTGAAGATATGGAGATTGGGTTCAACTCAAAATTCCTTCTTGATATGCTTATAAATCTTGACACTGAGCAGGTTAAACTGGAAATGTCAGTACCAAACCGCGCAGGAATACTTGTTCCGGCTGATAATGAAAACGAAAATGAGGATATTCTGATGCTGGTTATGCCCGTTATGCTTAACCAATAAGAGTTAATCTTTTTGAATAATCTAAAGCAAGTCAATGACTTGCTTTTTTATTTACATCAATGGCAGATTGGATTGGAAAATATTGCATAATTAATAATTGTTTAAAACCAGTTAAAGATATTACGGAAGATATCTCATTTTCGGAAAAACCTGTTTACGAAGTACTTCGTGTTGCAGATGGGGTTCCGTTATTTCTTGAAGACCATTTCGCCCGATTACAAAACTCATTTCTTTTATGTCAGGAAAAGCTGATAATATCACTTTCTGATTTCAGGAAAGCAATTGCCAGGCTTATTACCAAAAATAAAATAACTGAAGGGCCTGTAAAATTCATCTTCGGGACTGATAACAATAGTGGTTTTATTGCATACTTTATGACCCCTCATCGTCCATCATCAGAAGAGTATAAATCAGGGATAAATACAGTAACTCTTTATGAGGAGAGATACAATCCGAATGCTAAAATCTGGAATACAAAACTCAGAGAAACTGCAACCAAATTAATCGGCAAAAACAAGGCTTATGAAGCTATTCTGATAAATAAGAACAGGTTCATTACAGAAGGAAGCAGGTCAAACATATTTTTCATAAAAAACAATACGGTTTACACACCCCCTGAGAATATGGTACTCCCCGGAGTTACACGTAAAAAAGTTCTGGAAATTTGTTTAGCCAATAAAATAGAAACCGAAATAGTAAATATTCCATACAGTCAGATAAGTGATTTTGAATCCGCCTTTCTGACCGGGACTTCAAGAAAAGTCGTACCCATCAGAAATATTGATAATATATATTTTGACTCTAAAAATAAAATAATGAGAAAGATAATAAAATATTTTGATAACTTAGAGGCGGAATATATCAAACAACACAAACAATATTATGAATAAAAACAGAAAAGGCAATAACTTCGAGAATATAGCATTGATAGCCATTGTAGCTTTTTTAGTGCTGCTGTCGCTGTTTTTCTTTATCTATTATTTCATAATCCCGACATAACAATATTTTCACAAAAAGCACCTGGAATTCCAAAAAAAAATCCTGCCAGGGTAGAAATGATTTACAATTTACGAAAACGATTTACGATTTATGATGGATTTACGATTGAGGAAAGGTGCACCTAACCCTAAACTTTTATCCATATCGGCTTCCTTACCCTGAACCCTTGACTTTTTGTGATTCTTTGTGTCTTAGTGTCTTCGTGGCAAAAAAGCGTCCGCTCTCTATTTTCCAGGTTCCGGTTTCAATCTAAAAAAACAAACTATCTTTGTCAATAATAACAGTGTTAAACTGAAGGCTGAAGTTTTTATTTTAATCATACCTTATTTATGTATTACGTAATAGTTGTTTCAGACGGAACAGGCCGTACAGCCCAGCAGGCTCTGGATGCTGCATTAACACAGTTTCCCGGAATTCAACCGGAGGTGATTGTGCGGCCGGGAGTACGTACACGTGATCAGGTTGAGGAGGTTGTCAGGGAAGCTGCTGAAAAAAATGCAATTATCCTGCATACAATTGTTTCGGATGAAATGAGAAGTATTATGGTTAAACTTTCCCGAAAATACAATGTAGAGCGGATTGACATTATGGGGCCATTGTTATTGAGGCTTTCACACCACTTCAAAGATGCGTCACCTTCCGAAAAACCGGGTCTTTTCCATAAACTTAACAAAGCCTATTTCAGAAGGATTGAAGCAATGGAATACACATTCAGGCACGATGACGGGATGCGTCATCACGAAATTGATAAGGCGGATATTGTTATCTTGGGCGTTTCGCGGACATTTAAAACACCCCTTAGCATTTACCTTGCCACCAAAGGCTGGTTTGTAGCCAACATCCCTATTGTTCTGAATATAGATCCGCCGGCTTCTGTTTATAATGTTAATCCTACAGATGTTTTCTGTTTAATGACAAGTCCGAAACATCTGTCTCAATTAAGAAAATCGAGGCATGAACATCTTGGCGGCATAACCGGAAACTATGCCGAGTATCTGCACGTTGCAGACGAATTAAAATTTGCACAACAGCTATACAGACATCAACCAAAATGGACTATTGTTAATGTCACTGGAAAGTCAATCGAGGAGATAGCTTCGGAAATACTGGCTTTGAAACGAAAAAGTGAAAAAGCTTTATAATTTATTATAAATTTAAAGGATAAATGCTTGCATCCCATTTTGGCGAGATAGCCGCTCTACTGACTGCTTTTTTCTGGACAACCACGTCAATGGTTTTTGAAATAGCAGGCAAAAGAATTGGCTCGATGACCGTAAACATCATAAGGCTATACTTCGCTTTTATCATTTATAGTATTTATTTGTGGATCACACGTGGAATGCTGTTCCCAACAGATGCAACACTGGAAGCCTGGCTTTGGCTGTCGCTTTCCGGACTTGTGGGTTTTGTAATTGGTGATCAGCTTTTGTTTCAGGCTTTCGTTCTTATCGGAGCCAGAATTTCAATGCTTATTATGGCTCTGGTTCCGCCACTGACTGCTCTGATGGGCTGGTTGTTGCTCGGCGAAACACTGACTATATTAAATATTGCCGGTATGATTGTTACTATATCAGGGGTCACAATAGTAGTAATCGAACGTCAGACACCTGATAAAAGCAATGGAGATAAAAACAGACTTAAACTTTCATATCCACTGGTTGGTGTTATGTTTGCATTTGGAGGTGCTGTCGGCCAATCAGCCGGTTTAGTACTTAGTAAATTCGGAATGAAAGACTACAATGCTTTCTCTGCATCACAGATACGGGTTCTTGCCGGAATGGCCGGATTCACAATACTTTTTACTATCAGAGGGAAATGGAGAAATGTTGTTGCAGGCTTTAAAGATAAAAAAGGATTAAAATATACTTCCATAGGTTCTGTCTTCGGACCGTTTCTTGGAGTCGCTTTCTCATTGCTGGCCATTCAGAACACAACAACAGGAGTTGCCTCAACCATAATGTCTATTGTGCCTGTTCTCATAATCGCACCTGCAGTTATTTTTCTGAAGGAAAAAGTAAATCTCAAAGAGATAATCGGGGCAGTGATTGCTGTCGTAGGAGTTTCTTTGTTATTTATGGGTTAATTATTAACTTTTTTCATGATAAAAAAGTTACAAAAAATCAAGGCTAGAAATTTTTTCCCTATTTTTCACATCCTCTCAATTGCCACGAAACCCAAGCCCTGAAACTTTTGGATTTTCTGTTTTTCAACTATCAGGTGCAATCTTTATGGTTATTTGAATCTTCAGTAGTTCAAGGGTTTCTTACAAATGCCCGACACAAATTGTTGCGGTGGAAAAATTACGTGAAAAAATTTAATGCCTCAGTACAATCGCAAGCGATTGTTTAGGTTTTGGTGTTCTGGGTTACTGACTTCAGCATAAAAATTTGGAATTAGATGAACATAATAAATGTGAAGCATTTAGTGTGGGTTGGCCTGAAAATTCAGCGGGCGTGGGCAGGCTTGTGGGATGATAGCTTTGAATTTTCTTGTCCTCGAAAGCTTTCGGGATAGTTACTTTGTATCAAGTCAAAATAACATAAAGATATATTTCTAATTTGGGACACTAAACTCAATACTATTACTGACCAGGGGGAGCTTAAGAGCAATCGGAAAATATGCGAAAAAACAGGAAAATATTATTGTAAAAGTAATGATATTACTAGGAATCAGAAAAAAGGACAACATTAAATAGACAAATTTCAAACCTCCATTGCACCGGTCAGGTCGGTTACAGAGTTAAATTTATGCCTTTCCAAATAATCATTAATTCCGTCTATAATTTTCACAGAAACCTGAGGATCAATAAAATTGGCCGTTCCAACCTGGATAGCTGAAGCGCCTGCAAGCATAAATTCAATGGCATCAGTGGCATTCATAATTCCACCAATACCAAAAATTGGAATCTTAACAGCATTATAGACTTGCCAAACCATCCTAAGGGCAACAGGTTTAATAGCAGGGCCTGATAATCCACCTGTTACAGTCGATAAAACCGACTTTCGCTTCTCAGCATCAACAGCAATTCCAAGGAGCGTGTTTATCAGAGAAACAGAATCAGCTCCGGCTCCCTCAACTCCTTTAGCAATCTCCGTAATATCAGTAACATTTGGTGAGAGCTTAACAATCAACATTTTATTGTAAACTTCTCTGACTGCTTTTGTTACAGCTATTGCTGATGGACAGCTTGTCCCAAAAAGCATCCCACCGGCTTTCACATTCGGGCAGGAGATATTCAGTTCTATCGCAGGTATTGTCTCTATTTCATTCAGCTTTTCAGCAACCTCAATATAATCTTCAACCGTTGAGCCGTTGATATTCGGAATTATGTGAGTGTCATGATGTTTTATCCGTGGGTAAATATTATCAATAAAATGGTCAACGCCTTTATTTTGTAAGCCGACCGCATTCAGCAT
>JAOZOC010000299.1 GCA_029933495.1 Bacteroidales bacterium | reverse complement strand
TATGGCAGCAAAGGGTCAAAATTTTAAAAAGGACATTCAGTATTACAAATTCTGTTTGTACGGGTTTCTGAAAAACCTCAGGCTTTTTGAGCCCTTCCTGATTCTGTTTTTTGTTGATTCAGGTCTTACTTTTCTTCAAATTGGAGTACTGTACAGCATTAGAGAAATTGCACGAAATATCCTTGAAATTCCGGCCGGTATTATTGCCGATTCCATTGGCAGGAAGAAGACAATGATATCGTCATTCGTTTTTTATATTATTTCGTTTGTCATTTTTTATTATTCCAACAGCTTTAGTTTCTTTACTGTTGCAATGATATTGTATGCTGTCGGTGACGCATTCAGAACAGGCACACATAAGGCAATGATATTCGATTATCTGAGACTGAAAGGCTGGCAGAATCAGAAAGTTTATTATTACGGGCACACACGCTCCTGGTCGCAGATAGGGTCAGCAGTCTCAGCTCTGCTTGCCGGATTATTGGTCTTTTATACTGATAGTTACAGAATGATATTCATCTTTTCAATAATCCCTTTTTTTCTTGACCTTTTAAACATCATTTCATACCCCAAAGAACTGAATGGCAGCGTTATGACTTACAGAAAAGGAGAGATTATTAAAAATTTAAAAAAGGTAATCCTTGATTTTGTCTATTCTTTTAAAAACAAAGTATTGTTAAAAGCAATTGTCAATCTTTCTGTTTTTACAGGTTATTACAAGGCAATGAAAGATTATCTGCAACCGGTACTGAAAACCTTTGCCCTGTCGCTTCCCATATTAATTGCTTTCGGTGACAAACAGAGGTCCTCGGTTGTAATAGCAGTTGTCTATTTTTTTATATACCTTCTGACATCTTTTTCAGCGAGGAACTCAGGCCGGTTTTCAGAAAGGTTTAAGAATCTGTACAAACCTTTGAATCTTACTCTGATGATTGGAATTGGTGCCGGTGTAATAACAGGAATTTTTTATGAAATGGACATTATAATATTATCAATTATCTTTTTTATAGCAATCTATCTGATTGAGAATCTTCGCAAACCGATCGGAATTTCCTATGTTGCAGAAAATATTGATACGGATATTATGGCAACTGTTCTTTCTGCTCAATCTCAGGCTCATACAATAGTTGCAGCAGTACTTGCTCCATTGATTGGCTGGCTGGCGGATGTCTTCGGGCTGGGATACAGCATTCTTATTGTTTCTTCCGGACTAGTTTTATTAAGTCCTTTATATCTATTAAAGAAAAATCCGGGACAAGCACAATAATATTTATATTGAATATTGGTGGAATTTACATAGGGTTATTGTTGTTATAAGTTATGCGGTAAAAGTTATGCGTTATACACACGACCTGTAAGGTTTTGCAAGCCGGTGCTTTGGAGAAACCTTGCAGGTCTGTAAGTTAGACGTTAAATATTGTGTGTTAATAGCTATGTTGTGTATGTCTGTTCCTACATTTAATATTAGTCTGTAACTTATAACTTCTTAACTCCCTAACCCTTTATTCATATCTCAACGACTCAATCGGGTCGAGTTTAGCGGCTTTTGTTGCAGGAATGTATCCTGAGATAATTGCAACAAAAAAACACAAAACCACTCCCACTAATATCCAAATCCATGGGACTATGAAACTGCTCCCCATAAGTAATGAGAGGATATTTCCTATTCCAATTCCAAAAATAATTCCGATAATTCCACCTATCTGAGCAATTACAATTGATTCGGCAAGAAATTGATTCTTAATAGTCTTTCGTGTAGCACCAGCGGCTTTACGGATTCCAATTTCCTTAGTTCTCTCGGTTACAGAAACAAGCATAATATTCATAAGTCCGATAGCAGCTCCCAGAAGCGTGATAGCGCCTATAAAAACTGCTGCATACCTGATATATTCGACATTTTCCATAAACATTTCAACAACCCTGTCGCTTTTGTCAATCTGAAAATCATTTTCTTCTCCGAGAGGTGTTTTTCTGATCACGCGAAAAAGCCCAGTAGCTTCTCCGATTGCCGCTTCCATATTTTCAGCATCTTTTGCCATAATACTGATAGAGTATGACCGGTTCGGCTGAGAAAAATATTGCCTGACATTCATCAGAGGTAACAGACAAAATCTGTCACCCGAAAAACCCATGCTTGAACCCTTTTCTTTCATAACTCCAATAATCCTGTATTTACCCGGACCAATAGAGATGGTTTTTCCAATAGGATCCACATTGCTTTTAAACAGTTTTGTAACAATCTCACTTCCAACAATAACTACATTTGAACCAAAATGCACATCTTCAGGTGTGAAGTTTCTTCCTGCCGACAACTCATTTCCGGAAGTTAAAAGATAATTCTCATCCGTACCCATCACAGGCGTGTTGGGATTTGTTTTTTCCGACTTATATTTCAACGTTGCAGTATGAGTAGCAAATGTATATATTGATGTAATTGCAGGAAAGTCAAAATCATCTTTAAATGTTGTTGCATCCTGAAAACTAATCCTTTCATAATGTCTCGGCTTACTCGAATTATTGCCAATCTGAATGCGCATTGACCTGTTTTTAATAGTAAATGTGTTGGCCCCCATCATTGTAAAATTTTCAGTCAGAACATATTTAATAGAATCGATGGAAGTAAGAATACCAACAAGAGCCATTATACCAAAGGCAATGATAAGTACTGTAAGTATTGTCCGCAATAAATGGCTTCTAATAGACTCAACAGATATCCGAAGATTTTCGACAACAAGATTTGCCATATTGATTATTTTTTAATCAGACAAAGTTAGAGAAAAAAAGGATAGTTATAGATAAAAATTTAAAACAGAAAATATACTGAAGAGATAAAAAATGACCATAATGCAATGGAGAGGCTCATATAAAGAAGTGTGCTTTTTCTTTTTGAATAGTATTTTTGAGCAAGGAAGGCTCCTATTGGTATTGAAAGCAGTATTGGTGTAAGTATTATAATACCGAGGTATCCGTATTTTCTCCTAAGTTTAATAAGGTTCCTGCTTTTTGAGGAAAATTTCTTTTTTCTATCCGGAGCTTCGCAATTGAGTATCCTTTTTGCCTGATCAACACTTTTCCCTGTGAACCCAGCAAAAATCAGAGGGCAGAATTTATTGTATTGCCTGATAAGCCACCTGCTGAAAAAGAAGAAAAAGAGAATTCCGAGAATTCCGCCGACAGATGTTATCAGAATGGTTTGAAAGTAGTTATAACCATATCCAACCGAAATCAGAGGTGCAAAAAAGAATTTTATACCGCTAAGTAATAGTATTTGCAATAGTTTAAAAACTTTAATCCCGGTTATTATGATCATTTACTTTTAGTTTTACAATTTAGTATTTCAATTTCAAACATACGAATTTTTAAAATATTTGTTCCCAAATAATGCTCTATAAGATCAACACATAAAGAGTATTAATTATTGTAGTAATGTAACAAAATATTTCAGGAAAAGGTTGCAGGTAAAATCCTAAAGATTTATTTTATTTCCAAAAGCAAGGTCTCCGGCATCGCCGAGGCCGGGGACAATATATGCCTGAGCCGTAAGTTCATCGTCAATAGCTCCAAGCCAAAGGGTTATATTCCTCATAGGCAGATTCTTACGAACATAGTCAACACCTTCTGAACTTGAGATAGCACATACAAGGTGAACGTAGGAAGGTGTTCCATAGGTCATAAGTTCTTTATAAGTCTTAACCAGCGAAAAACCTGTTGCAAGCATAGGGTCGGCAAGAATCAAAACTTTCCCATCAAGTTCAGGACTTGTTGAATATTCAATTTTAATTGTGAACCCGACATTCTTCTCTACTTTTCGATACGCTGAGACAAAAGCATTATCCGATTTATCGAACACATTCAATAATCCGTTATGCATAGGAAGACCCGCCCGTAATATTGATGCAATTACAGGAGACTCTTTAAGAAGCGGAACGGTTGCTGTTCCAAGAGGAGTAACCACCTCTTTATCCTCATATTCAAGAGTCTTACTGATCTCGTAACCGACAATTTCACTAAATTTTTCCAGATTTCGTCTAAACCGCATTCTGTCCTTTTGAATATTAACATCACGCAGCTCAGCAATAATCTGGTTTAATATTGAGGTGTTCTTATTTAAAACTTTTAGCATAGAGATTAAATTTCTGGATTAATTATCTGATTACATTCTCCTGCAAAATAACATATAAAAATTTTAAAATGCAAAATATTTAAAAACAGAAACTATTAATATTTTTTGATTTTTTTCACAATATCAACTCCGAGTCTCACAAGCAAGGGTAGCCGGTTAATATTAAGATGCGGATATGTTACCTCTTTCGAGCCAAAGCTTTTGTAAAACCGGGCAAGATTAGGGTCATTTGAGCCTTCAAAGTCAAGAGTGAGATTTTTTTGTGAATTATCTCTAATGAAACTGTCAATGATCAATGGCATTGCAGCGGTCTGTTTCCCCTCATCACTGTTTCCTGAAAAAAGAAAAATTGCTTTTCCTCTGCTCTTAATAAAAATGGATCCGGCAATCAGGTCATTAGTTTCAGAAAATGCACCGTAAGTTTGCATCACACCTTTATAAATCCCAAGATAGGTTAATCTCCTCAATTTAATATAGTCACTCTCTTTCAGGTTTTTAAGATCTCTCCCCCTGTTTTTCCTGAATAAGGCAATAACCTCATCGGGCTTAACATTTTTCATAACTGATATTCCCGACTTTTCTGCTTTTTTCAGATTGCGCTTCAGATTTGTGGAGTATTTTTTGAAATTATTTTCGTGTGAGTCAATAAGGTCAAGCAAAT
>JAOZOC010000803.1 GCA_029933495.1 Bacteroidales bacterium | reverse complement strand
AGTAAGAGTTCTTCAGGAGGCTGATTATATCTTCATCGAAGGGTTGAAAAAGTACGGTTTGTATGATGAAGTCTGGCAGGCTGGAGCAATATTATTACCGGTTCAGTCTGTGGGTGTTATGGGAGATGAAAGGACTTATGAAAATGCTGTTGTACTTCGTGCAGTCGGCTCAACTGATGGTATGACCGCCGACTGGTCGCATCTTCCTTATGAATTCCTGGCAAAAATCTCAAACGAGATAATTAATAAAGTAAAAGGAGTTAACAGAGTGGTCTATGATATCAGCTCAAAACCTCCTGCTACAATTGAATGGGAATAAATTCGTTAAACAGTGATAATTAATAACTAATTATATTTAAAAATGCAAAGAAGTAAATTTTCTTATCCACTGATATTCATTATTGTTCTGCTGTTTTGTACGCCTGCAATGTCGCAGGATGTGTCAGTAAAAAAATCGGAAATAATCGAAAATATTGACGGAACCGATTATTATTTGCATTTTGTAAAAGAGGGACAGACATTATATAACATAGCAAAAGCTTACAATGTTACGGTTAATGATATCTTTAAAATAAATCCTGCCGCCGAGACAGGAATCAAGACCGGTATGGTTCTGAAGATTCAGGCAAAAAAAAGTAAAAAGCAAAATACCGATAACATAAATGAGCCTAAAGACAACAATTTCTATTATCATATTGTAAAACCAAAGGAGACACTCTACGGGCTTTCAAGAAGTTACAATGTGACAATCGATGAGATCAAAATGGAAAACCCGGAACTTGGCGATGTTTTAAAAGAGGGAAGTGTTTTAAAAATACCAAAGCATACCGTCAAAGATCAGGCTGTTGCAATCTCAACCAAAACGCATAAAATAGAGGCCGGAGAAACGCTTTATAGTATTGCAAAGCAATATAATGTAACAATCGGAGCATTAAAGAATTCGAATCCGGGACTGACTACTGATTTGAGCATTGGACAAGTATTAAAAATCCCTGAGCAGGAAACAGAACCGGAAACTATTTCACAACAGGAAGATGAGACAAAGAAAAAGCCTCTGTTTTTTACTATAATCGTTAAGTCAAATGAAACATTGTATAAAATAGCAATAAATTATGCTGTAAGTATCGACACTCTTTTCAAATATAATCCCGGCCTGACGGAATATACATACACCGGACAGGAGATTAAAATACCAGAGAATAATTCTACGAAAAACTATA
>JAOZOC010000298.1 GCA_029933495.1 Bacteroidales bacterium | reverse complement strand
TGTCACAGTTAAATAAGCATAAGCGCTTGGCGCATATTGATTAAAAAAAGAAATGAGTAGTAAAAAAAAGGATATAAAAAGGAGTAATATCATTCAGCTTATGCTGGGCATAATTATTATTATTCTTATCAACACAATTGGATATTATGTTTTTATCCGCTTTGATCTGACTTCCGAAAAAAGATACACTCTATCGGAGCCGACAAAGCAGATTCTCAGGAATCTTGATGATATTGTCTATTTTGAAGTTTATCTTGACGGTGAATTTCCAGCGGGATTCAAACGCCTTCGCAGAGAAACCAAAGAGATGCTTGGTGAATTCAGAGCTTACTCTGACAATATTCAGTATGAGTTTATTAATCCTTCCGAAAATTCCGATCCAGCTGAAAAAGAAGCCGTTTATCAAAGACTTGTTGAGCGGGGTTTACAGCCAACCGACCTTCAGGTAAAAAATAATGAAGGCTCCAGTCGTCAAATAATTTTTCCGGGAACTATTATTTCATATAAAAACAAGGAGATACCCATTGAACTTCTAAAATCGCAAATGGGCGTTCCTCCGGAGGAGGTCCTCAATAATTCAATACAAAATCTGGAGTTTAACCTGATAAGTGCTGTAAAGAAACTTACCATTGAGAAAAAACCGAGGGTTGCATTTATAGAAGGGCATGGTGAACTTGAGCTCCTTAAAGTTGCGGATGTAACCCGTGCACTACAGGAGTACTACTCTGTGGAGCGTATCAGACTGGATGGCAAGGTTAGTGTCCTCACCGAAAGGCAGGCAATTGATTCAGTCAATACCGGTATTCATAACATTTATGATGCAATAATCATTGCTAAACCCGATTCTGCTTTCACCGAAAAAGATAAGTTTATTATTGACCAGTACATAATGCGCGGAGGCAAAGTACTCTGGCTTATTGACCCTGTGAATGCCAGTATGGACAGTATTTATAAATCGGATATTACTTTCGGACTGATAAATGAACTGAACCTTGATGACCAATTCTTCACTTATGGTATCAGGCTTAACACTGATCTTGTTATGGACTTGAACGCACTGCCCATTCCGGTAAAAACAGGTGAATCAGCAAGTGGGCCACAAGTTGAATTCTTCTCCTGGTATTACTTCCCTGTGCTTTATCCGCTTAGTGATAATCCCATTGTAAAAAATCTCAATGCCATTAAAACTGAATTTATCAGCAGCATTGATACCATTATGGGGAGTAATGTTAAGAAGACAATTTTACTTACTTCATCTCCGTATGCTAAAACAGTAAATACTCCTGCGCTGATAACTCTTGAAATAATGAAAGAAGAACCTGACAGAAGGTTGTATAATAAAAAAAATATTCCGGTTGCTGCTATGCTCGAAGGAGAATTTCCATCTGTTTATAACGGACGTATTCCACCAGAGATTGCAAATGACAGGAATATGGGTTTTCTGGGAAAAAGCAGACCTACAAAGATGATTTTTGTTGCCGACGGTGATGTGATAAAAAATCAGATTATTTATTCAAAAGGTAAAAAACCAATGCCTTATCCACTTGGTTACGACAGATATACAGGCCAAACATTCGGAAACAAGGATTTTATATTAAATGTAATGGATTATCTGATTGATGAAAGCGGGTTGATAACAATTAGGTCAAGAGAGATAAAACTTCGCCTTCTCGACAAAACCAAAATAAATGAAAACGAACTGTTCTGGAAAAGCTTTAATGTGGTCACTCCTGTAGTTATAGTGTTAATTTTGGGGATGATAATGGGCTTTGTGAGGAAAAGAAAATATACCAGGTAAATTTGTGAATAAAAAATAGGGACGAATGAAAAAAAACAGAACAGCTTTAATAATAGCACTTATTCTGGTAGTGATTGCCATTGTTGTTATAATATCAAAATCAGGAAATAGCACCTTCAAAAAGAGTGATATGGCATTTGCCGTTAAGGATACTGCAAGTGTTACCAAGATATTTTTGGCTGACAAAAAGAATCGTAGTATCCTGCTCGAAAGAATGCCTGACGGTGAATGGAGATTTAATAAAGAATACAAAGTGAGGCCATCAGGAGTAAAAATGATCCTTGAAACAGTAAATAAGCTTGTACCAAAGGCGCCTGTACCTATATCGGCACATAATAATATTATTGCACAAATGGCAGCTGCATCAGTGAAGGTAGAGATTTATCAAATGGTGTACAGAATAAATCTTTTCGACAAAATAAAACTCTTCCCACACGAGAAGCTCACAAAAACATATTATGTGGGAAGCGCTACCGCAGATAATATGGGAACTTTTATGCTTATGGAAGGCTCCGACTATCCCTTCATTGTTCATATGCTTGGCTTCAGAGGATTTGTTGGCCCGAGATATTCTGTGTATGCAAAGGACTGGCGCGATCATACAGTTTTCAATACAAAACTTGCCGATATAAAATCAGTAATAATTGAAATCCCCAAAGAGCCAGAAAACTCCTTCAGAGTAGATGCTATCGGTGATGATTTTAAATTGACCAGGCTTGTGGACGGTTCGGTTGTAAATGGCTATGATACACTTAAGTTATTGAATTTTATGACGGCTTTTGCTGATCTCAGATTTGAATCACTTATGGATGAGTATGTTGAACCCAGAAAAAAGGATTCCATAATACATTCAACTCCGTATAATATCATCACTCTCATTGATATGCAAGGTGATACGTCTCAAGCAATAACATTTGCAAGGCCAAATGAAAAACAGGCAATGGACACCCAGGGCAATATGTATGTCAGCGATGTTGACCGGCTTTATGCTTTGGTAAATGACAAAAGAGATTTTGTAATGCTCCAGTTTTTTGTCTTTGACAGGGTTATCAGGCCATTGTCGTATTTTGAAATCAGGGAGGCTATCAACTATTGATATTTCAGTTTGTTTTGATTTTCAGTTTTTTATATTATTTAATGTTGTCGCTTGAATAACTTTGTGTACCTTTGCGCCCACATTTTAAAATATATAATATATTGAATTTTAACGAAATGGGCTTATCGCCCAAATTATTGATGGCGGTTGAAGAACTCGGCTTCACAAAACCAACACCAATTCAGGAAGAAGTAATACCAATTGTTTTAAACTCAGAAGAAGACATTGTAGGACTTGCACAAACCGGAACAGGCAAAACTGCTGCTTTCGGATTACCAATTATCGAACAAATTGATGTTCAGGATAAATCGGTTCAGGCTTTAATATTAGCACCGACACGTGAGCTGGGAATCCAGATATCGAAAGATTTGCAAACTTTCTCAAAACACATTAATGGCTTACAGGTTGTGCCGGTCTATGGTGGTGCGAGTATTGATACCCAAATCAGAGCTATTAAAAAAGGTGCACAGATTATTGTTGCCACTCCGGGAAGGATGCTTGACCTGATTAAGCGAAGAGCAGCAAATATTTCGAATATCAGAACAGTTGTTATGGATGAGGCTGACGAGATGCTAAATATGGGATTCCGTGAGGAACTAAATGGCATTCTGGAAAAAACGCCCGAAACAAAGAGAACCTTACTATTTTCTGCTACTATGCCAAAAGAAGTGGCACGCATTGCTAAGAATTATATGGAAGATCCAATTGAGATTACTGTTGGACAGCAAAATTCAGGAGCAGAAAATGTACGTCATATCTATTACCTGGTGCATGCCCGCGACCGGTATCTGGCTTTAAAACGTATTGCTGATATTAATCCGGATATATACGGGATTGTATTCTGCCGTACAAGGGCTGAAACAAAAGATGTAGCGGATAAACTCATAAAAGATGGATATAATGCTGACGCACTTCATGGAGATCTTTCCCAGCCTCAGCGCGACCAGGTGATGAAGCGTTTTAGAGAGAGGTCGTTACAAATGTTAGTGGCTACGGATGTAGCAGCGCGTGGCATTGATGTTAATGATATCTCACACATCATAAACTATAATTTACCTGAAGAACTTGAGATTTACACTCACAGAAGCGGGCGTACAGGACGTGCCGGCAAATCGGGCATATCAATTGCCATTGTTAATTACCGCGAAAAAAGCAGGATACCGCAAATTGAGAAGATTATTCGTAAGAAGTTTGAAAAACTACCTGTCCCTAACGGACCTGAGATATGTAAAAAGCAACTTTTTAAGTTGATCGACAGGATGGAGAAAGTGGAAGTGGATGAAACTCAGATTGCTCCTTTTATGGATGCTGTCAATAAAAAACTTAGCTGGCTGACAAAAGAAGATATAATCAAAAGGTTTGTTTCTCTTGAGTTTAATAGGTTTTTAGAATACTATAAAGGTGCTCCCGACCTGAATAAAAAGGCGGAAAGTGAAAAAGGAAAAGGAGACAGAGGAGACAGAAGAGATAGACAAGGCGGTAGAGACAGAAGAGATAGATGGGATAAAAAAGACGGAGGTAGCCGTGGTGAAAATCGCGGAAGAAGAGGAAAGAGTAATTTTATCAAATTCTTTATAAGCATAGGTAAAAAGGATGGTGTTATTCCCAAGAATATTATTGGAATGATTAACGACAGCACACAAGACCGTGATATAAATATCGGCACAATAGATATCAGAGATAGCTATTCATTTTTTGAAGTGGGCGACAGATACTCTGAAAAGGTACTTAATTCACTTCGCAATGCTAAATTTAAAGGCCGCAATGTGAAAATTGAAATTACAGAAGAAAAAGAAAGAGACAATAAAAGGAATAAAGGGAAACGAAGAAGGAAGTAAGTCTTGAAATGGAGAAGTATTTTTATTGTTTAAAGATATGAAAAAAAACCCTGCATTTAAAAAA
>JAOZOC010000297.1 GCA_029933495.1 Bacteroidales bacterium | reverse complement strand
AGTAACCTTATATAAAACAGAGAGCGATGAGCAAGAATGAATTAGTGAAATTTGTCGAAGATCAGGTTGAAGTAAAAGAATTACCTGATTTCAATGCGGGCGACACAATTACCGTGAAATATAAGATCAGAGAGGGAAATAAAGAGAGAATTCAGAACTTCCAGGGTGTTGTTTTACAGAGAAGAGGAGGTGGAAACACTGAAACTTTTACAGTTAGAAAAATCTCAGGGAATATAGCAGTTGAAAGAATCTTTCCTGTTACTTCACCTTTTATTGATGATATAACAGTAAACAAAAGGGGCGTTGTACGTCGTGCCCGTATTTTCTACCTTCGCGGATTACGTGGTAAGAAAGCAAGGATCAAAGAAAAAAGATACTAATGGGACTTCCCATTTTTTTAAACCCCGCCAGATAGCGGGGTTTTTTTTATTGTTTGTCAAATAAATTCCTTCCGGTTATTGATACCCACAATCATTTATCTTACTTTTGCCAAAACAGAACATAGATAACATTACAATCAAAATGAATCAAAAAGAAAATCAGGACAACAGGTTTTCAATAAAAAAAAGACTTCTGAGTTTTAAGTATGCCTTTAACGGTATTAAAAAGCTGTTTATTACTCAGCATAATTCCAGAATTCACCTGACAATTGTGCTCCTGGTGATTATTGCCGGATTCTTTTTTCATATTTCAAAAGCTGAATGGTTTGTAGTGATGATTGTAACAGGACTCGTTTTCACAGCTGAGCTTTTCAATTCGGCAATTGAATCTGTAGTTGACCTTATCTCTCCTGAATATCATAAAAAAGCAGAAAACGCTAAGGATTATGCAGCAGGTGCTGTTTTAATCGCAGCAATTATATCAGCTATTGCAGGATTGATAATATTTGCTCCAAAACTTCTTGCTATTCTATAGCTCAATACTACTGAAAAAGGCAATAATCAATACTAAATTATCTATGTCTTTTTATTCCTGATTTTCTTTTGGATTTTGGCTTCTTGGTTTTATTGCTTTTAATCTTCTTTGAACCGGATATTGGTCCGCAGTTATTATCGGAACATATTTTAAAGACAACCCCTAAAGAAGTGAAGTTATAATAATCTCGATTATTATTTCCAGTCACTCCATCCAGTTTGTCTGTATCTGATCTCTTCATAGTACTTTCAAGAGATACAGCAAAATTACTTGAGACATTATATACCAGTTTCAGGCCAAGGGGAATTACAAGTTCCGTTGTACTCTCCTGACCATCATACCCAAAAGACTTAATAACACTATCATTTGACCCATCATATAGTTTAGTCTTAAAATCAGTTAATCCAATACCAACCTTGGCATATAAATTAGCTCTATGTCTTATATTATTACTAAAAAGAGCAACCAGATTAAACTGTGTTGTCAATGTATATTCAATAAACCTTGCTTTAAAATAACGAAGTGTGGGGTTTGCAGTACCTTCATTTCTATTTTTTTCTCCACTCACATTACCAAGAAGCAATTCACCTCCTAACAGAAATAATGACCCAAAACTCTTATAAACCTGTAGCCCATAAGCCAGATTATTTGGAAAATATTTCCCTTGTGCCGCCCCTTCGTCAATATCGCCGTAAAAGGTAGTTAATCCAAAATCCAGTTCAACTCCCAAATAACTATCTGGGAGTCTATTCTTTTTCTTGGAATTAATCTGACCAAAAAGTACTACGGGGATAAAAATCACAATAAAAGTGAAATAGCTTTTTCTATCCATCATAAATCCTCAATAATAGTGATAAATAAGACCTTTGTCCAGTAACATACGTTGCATCTTCATAAAAGGTTGTCACAAAAATATGCGAAAGTCCTAAATTCAATATTTTCCAAAATTAGAATAATTTTTCAAACAACAAGGAATGTAGAAATACATTTTTACGGTTCAGTATCAAACAACATTTATTTCAGCTAAAAGTTCACATTAATAATTACTTTTGCAAAAAAAGAGCCTATGCCACAAAAAAACCTAAAATTGACAGATATTGATCCCTGGCTCGAACCCAGCAAAAATGATATTGAAGTCAGGATTGCAAGGTTTGAAGACAGATTAAATACCATTGAAAAAAATTACGGTAGTCTTTCTGGTTTTGCTGACGGGCACAACTATTTTGGAATAAATTATGACAAAAAGAGAAAGGGCTGGTTTTACAGGGAGTGGGCACCGGAAGCAAATGCACTTTATCTCACCGGTGATTTTAACAATTGGGAACAATTCTCGCACCCTCTCAAAAAAGACAGTTTTGGCATCTGGGAGATATTTCTTCCTGAAAATGAATATAGAAATTCTTTTGTGCATTCAAGTAAGGTAAAAGTTCTGGTAGATTCATCCAAAGGTCTGAATTACAGAATCCCTGCTTATATCAGAAGAGCTGTTCAGGATGAAGATACTAAAAACTTCTCAGGGCAGATTTGGCTTCCTGAACCATTTGACTGGGAAGGTGATAATTTTGATGCTAGCAAAACCGGTGACCTCTTTATTTATGAAGCTCATGTCGGGATGGCTCAAGAGAAAGAGGGTCTGGGAACTTACAATGAATTTACTAAAAACATCTTGCCCCGAATAAAAAAAGGAGGCTATAATGCAATTCAACTTATGGCCATCCAGGAACATCCGTATTACGGCTCCTTTGGTTACCACGTCTCTAACTTTTTTGCTCCCTCATCCCGTTTCGGCACTCCCGAAGATTTGAAAAACCTAATCAAGACAGCCCATAACATGGGGCTTGCTATTATTCTGGATATCATACACTCACATACTGTAAAGAATACCATAGAAGGAATCAATGAGTTCGACGGCTCCGACCATCAATACTTTCATTCAGGAGCACGCGGGGAACATCCTCAATGGGATTCAAAGATATTTGATTACGGAAAAACGGAAGTTCTTAGATTCCTGCTGTCGAATGTGAAATACTGGCTTGAAGAGTTTCATTTCGACGGATTCCGCTTCGATGGTGTGGGATCAATGATGTATTTCCATCACGGACTTGAAACCATTGACAGTCGTGATAAATTTTTCAGGCAGGGTGTTGAATACGATGCTATTACTTACCTCCAGCTTGCCAATACACTTTCACATTCATTGAAAACAGATTCTGTAAGCATTGCAGAAGATGTTACCGGAATGCCGGGTCTTACAGCAAATATTGAAGCCGGCGGACTTGGATTTGACTACCGTCTTGGAATGGGTATTCCTGATTTCTGGATTAAGATGTTAAAGGAAAAACCTGATGAGCAATGGGATATCTACGAGATGTGGAACGTGCTAAACGACAGGCTCTCTTATGTCAAAACCGTTGCTTATGCCGAATCTCACGATCAGGCACTTGTTGGAGATAAAACCATTGCATTCAGGCTGATGGATAAGGAGATGTACTGGCATATGCATAAAGATGATGACAATATTGTTATCGAACGCGGGATTGCACTGCATAAGATGATCAGACTTTTTACTATTGCGCTAGGTGGCAATGCTTATCTGAATTTTATGGGCAATGAGTTCGGGCATCCCGAATGGATTGATTTTCCAAGAGAAGGAAACAACTGGAGTTATAAATATGCTCGCAGACAATGGTCACTGGTTGATAATCCTGAGCTAAAATACAACTGTCTGGCTGCTTTCGACAGAGAGATGATAACAGTGATAAAAGAGAATAAGATAATGTCATCGCTTTTTGCTAATCAGGTTAACATGGATGCACATAATCAGACAATCATCTTTGAGAGAAATAATCTGATCTTCATCTTTAACTTTCATATTTCAAACTCTATTCCCGGGTATGAATTTAGGATTCCGCAAACGGGCGAGTACAGGATAATTCTTGATTCTGACAATAAAAGTTTTTGTGGACACGGCAGAATAGATGACACCTTAATTTATCATTCTTTTAATAAGGAAGGCGATAGCTCAAGTTGGCTCAGTGTCTATATACCAAACAGAACAGCGTTGGTTATGAAAAGGATAAACGGGTAAATTCAAAATATTGAATAGTAAAATGCTACGGCGGACAAAACAAATAAAAATAGGTGATAAGACAAAATTTTTCTGGAAGAACTTTATAAAAGGGTTTATCTGGACATTATTTATTGTCGGGGCTTATGTGGTTATTAAGAATTATTTCGGATTTAGCTGGGAAGAGGCTTTTAAACCATATCTTGAAAATAAAACACTTATTTATTCCATTTACACACTTTCGGAGCTAATGTTCGGAATCATTCCTCCTGAGTTCTTTATGATCTGGGGATTGAGCAGTGGCGACCTTATTAATTATATAAGTATAGTATTGCTACTTGCAGTCATCTCTTACATTGCAGGATTTGTAGGATTTCTGTTTGGCGATTTTCTAAAAACGACAGTTACATTCAGATATATCCGCAAAAGATTTCTTTCAAGGTACCAGCCTCTTGTTGTAAAATACGGTGCATTCCTGATCCTTGTTGCCGCAATGACTCCCCTGCCCTTTTCTGCCATTGCAATGCTTACAGGCTCATTTCATTTTCCTGTAAAAAAATATCTGCTCTGGTCATTATCCCGTTTTTTACGCTTTGCACTCTATGCAATTATTGTCTGGGAAGCAAATATGCTGTAACAAAATTGAATTTCAAAAAACTGCCGTGGGTAGGGCATATTATAACCTGGATAAATGACCTGCAAATTGTAACGTTTTGCCTGTTTTGCCCCACTAAATCTCCCCATTTGGGGAGACTAATGAAAGGATACTCCGTTTTAGCCTGCTTTCTCATTTTGCTTTTTGAATACGGAACAAAT
>JAOZOC010000296.1 GCA_029933495.1 Bacteroidales bacterium | reverse complement strand
ATTCTGAAATAGCAGTTTATCTCGAAGATATGGTTAGCGGTGCATTCATTGATTTAAGAGAGAATCCGGAATATACATTCTTCGCAGAAGCAGGGCTTACAGAGTCAAGGTTTGTTTTACATTTTAGTCCTGACCTTTTGGATATTAATTCGTCTGTTTTGGAGAGAGATGTTAATATTTATGCTTTTAGCAATAAAGTATTTATCAACTACCTGCCTGAAACTTCAGGAATTGTTACAATTTATGATATTTCGGGAAAGACAGTTGCCAGCGGTATTGTTATTCAGGGTTTGAATGAGTTAAGTTTAAATTCAAATAAAGGTTATTTTATTGTTAAAGTAGTTTCTCAGGAATCTGTTGTAACGAAAAAGGTTTTTATTCAATAAAATTGTTTTTGTTTCATAATGATAAAAGCCCTTCCCATTCGGGAGGGCTTTTGTTTATATACAATTCTTAATTAAGTTTATGATAATCAATAATGCCAACTTTTTTACAAACACACTTGTCTAATATCTGCTTAATAAATGAAGTATAGCTTTTAACGTTTTGATTATGAAAAAACTTCTGCCAATCCTTATTCTGCTTTTTGCAGGAAGTATGGCTTTTAGCCAACCGACTACAAATCTTCAGGTAACCTCTTCATCCTCATTTGTCGTTGATAAATTCAACTGGGGAATTAATAAAGCATTCAGCTATGTTAAAATTGGTACTCCTGTTGCCGGATATGCTGCAGCAATGGACACTGTAACCTTTTGTGCCCGTGATGTTGCCCATATGGCCGAAGGTGCTCACTTGTTGGGCCTTGATGCCGAAAACTGGTCAATGTTGTATCTGTTCGCTTACGGTGCTAACAGAAGGGTGGCTCAGGACTATTACTGGCCAAGATGGCATTATCATTTCAATGGCTCGGATAGTGCCGACTACGGAAGTTGCCAGTGGAGATGCCTGCCAACAACTTTCGACGTAATGCAAAGCAGTTACCGCCAATATCTATGGACAGGTAATAATGACTGGATCAATGATACGGAGTTTGAAACTTACTATTCAAACACTCACGATTATACCAAGTTTATGCAGCATCAGGATGTGAATTCCAATGGTGTTGCTGATGAAACCGTACAACTGGCAACATACTGGGAGCAATCACCCGATAATTTTATTGAAGCGGGCGATGCAATAACATATCAGTATATGGCTTTGGTTGATTATTCAAAAATCCTGGAAGCGAAGGGTGATATGTCGGGAGCTGCCACATTCGCTCAAAAGGCAGCCGATTTGAAAACACATTTCCAAACCGTCTGGTATTCCAATGAGGACAATATGTATATCAGAGGTTTTGATGCAGTCGGAAATTCAAAAACCGACTGGGGAAGAGAATCCACATTCCTGATGCCTTACAGCGAAATATCAGACCAGGGTCCGAGAACTGAGAAATATCTGGATTTCATAACTAAAAATATTTACAATTTTGGTATCAATATTGAAGCTATAACATACCTTGCGGAGATTTTCTATCTGCACGGCAGGACATCAACAGGATGGTATTTCCTGAAAAATCTGATGGCCAGCGGAAGCGGATATCCCGAAGTTTCATACCTGATAATTAATAACACAATACAGGGATTGATGGGGATCAGACCCGATGCCCCGAATGATAAATTTTACACTTTGCCGAAATTATCCTCCGAAATACCCTGGATTCAGGCCGACCACGTGCCAATTGGCGCTAATGATCTTACAATTAAGCACGAAGGTACAACCAAAACAACGGCAACCAATAACTCGGGAGTTGCAATGACCTGGGAGGCATAGTTTTACGGGCAGTATAATATAACACCATTGGTACTTATAACGTTACTCTTGAAGTTGGAAACGGAACCAACACTGATGTAATGCAGAAGACTGATTATATAGAAGTTACTGATGTGTTACCGCCGGTTGCAGATTTTACTGCCGATGATACCGGTATTCAACCCGGAGAAACTGTCAGTTTCACAGACCTGTCAACAAATGCAACTTCCTGGTTATGGGCATTTGAAGGAGGTACACCGGCAACCAGTACTGAGCAAAATCCGGTTGTGACCTATAATACTGCCGGGATTTACGATGTTACTCTTGAGGTTAGCGACGGAACCAATACTGATGTAATGACCAAAACCGATTACATTCATGTTACTGATATTTCAGGTGGCCTGTATCTGAGTGATACAACCTATACTTATGTTCAGATTGACTGGGGAACAGTTCATAACGATGCAAGTATTGATGGCAATACTATAACTCTTAATGGTACTACTTATCAGAAGGGGCTTGGTGTTCATGCAAATTGTGAATTGAGATATGCCCTTGACAGTAATTTTTCAAGATTTGTGTCAGACGTGGGAGTGGATGATGAGGTAAATGGTTCAGCTGCATCGGTAGCATTTGAAGTCTGGGCCGACAGTCAGCAACTTTTCAGTACTCCGGTGATGAACTCGGCGGCAGCAACTGTTTCAATAGATGTTGACATTAGCGGTAAGAACGAACTTGTATTGATTGTTACTGACGGTGGTGACGGTATCAATAGCGACCACGCCGACTGGGCCGGCGCAAAGATTATTTCAGCCCCGACAGCTCTCAGGTTGGATTTAACTGCTTTCCTTGAGGGGCCATACAACGGGACGGATATGAATACCGGAATAAACTCTGTTTTGCCAATATCACAACCGTTTTCGGCAGCACCCTGGAACTATCAGGGAACTGAAACTGTTAGTGCAATTCCCGGAACAGATATCGTTGACTGGGTATTAATTGATTTAAGGGATACAACTTCGGCTGATTTGGCGATACCGTCAACAAGCATAGGAATGCAGGCTGCATTTTTAAGAAATGATGGCAGAGTTGTTGACCTTGACGGGAATCCTGTTCTGTCATTTGCAAATGCTTCTGTTAAGAATGCCCTTTTTGTAGTTGTTTTCCCACGGAATCATATTCCCGTTATTTCGGCAAATGCTGTAACTAAAACGGGAAGTGAATATAATTATGACTTTTCAACCGATGAAAATCAGGTTCTTGGAGGAGCAAACGGACACAAAGACCTTGGTTCCGGCGTTTGGGGAATGTTCTCAGGAAACTCAAACGGAGATTATAATGTAAATGATACTGATAAAAATGTAAATTGGATGGATGAAGCCGGGCTTTCCGGATATCTTTCCTCGGATGTAAATATGGATGGTCACTCAAACAATACGGATAAGAACGAGTCGTGGCTGCCCAACAGGGGAAAAGGGAGTTATGTTCCGCAATAAAACCTTGATATACAGATTTTAAGCTTGGTAAGCAGAAAAAGGCGCTGTGTTTTTTACAGCGCCTTTTTGGCTATTCCAAATATTTCATTATCTTTGCACCTGATTTTCCAACTAAATCATAAAATTATTAGTTTTTAATTATCTTTTACTTTTATTTGAATAATATGAAACATATTAGTCAAATCAAAGTATAATCGTCGTTATAGAATAATCTGAATTGAATTTAGTAATTAATTAAAATAGATGTTATGAAAAAAGTATTATCATTATTTATGGGAGTTTTAATCAGTGTTATGGTATTTGGCCAGACACAAATTTATTTTGATGACTTTGAGTCACCTCCTTACAATGTTCCCGGAAAACTTTCGGCACAAAATCCCGATTGGATGACCTGGAACAACCAGCCGGGTACAGATCAGGATGCCGATATCTCAAGTTTGTACAGTTATAACGGATCGCAGTCGGTTCAAATTAATACTGACAATGGAACAGACAATGATATTGTGTTTGTAACAAAATCCAAAACAGCCGGATATTATAAAATCGGTTTTTATATGTTTGTTCCGACGGGTAAATCGGCTTATTACAATATTCAGCAGCTTTTCGACCCTTCAACATCAACTTATGTATGGGGTATGCAGGCTTATTTCAGAGTAAACGGTACCGTAAAAGTTGATGCAGGTGGCTCGGGTGCTGCATATCCGAATTACACACAAAATGCCTGGATATACAATGAAATATTTGTAGATCTGGATGCTGATTATGCAGAGTATTACTTAGATAATCAGTTTGTTGTAAGCTGGCAGTTCAGTACCGGATGGGATGGTAATGGAAATACCAATGAACTGGCAGGTATTGACCTTTTTGCCTGGAATCAAAATGCGGGTACTGCTGAATATTATGTTGACGACTTCAATTTTATTCAGTTGAATCCACCTGAAAATCTTGCTTATTCATTGTATGGAAATGATATTGTTTTAACTTGGGATACTCCGGCCACAAAAGCTCTGGCAGGATATAACATATACCGCGACGGGACAAAGATCAATTCTACACCTGTGACCGGTAATGTATATACTGATGCATCTATGGATGCCGGATCATATACATACTATATAACAGCTCTTTATGAAGATGGGATTCAGGATCCTGACGAATCTGGCGTCTCAAACAGTATTGTTGCAACCATTGATTTTTATAATTTTGATAATGCATCAGCAGGAACAGACCAGGTTGCATGTTTTTATGGATTACCCTGGAATACCTGGGATGATAATCCTTGCTCCGGAACAGATGCCTATATTGTTTCCACACAGGCTCACAGTGGCTCCAATTCAGCTGAAGTAACCGGAAGTACAGATCTTGTTTATGACGCAGGAAATGTTACAAGCGGCACTTATAAGTTGAGTTTCTATATGTATATTCCCACAGGGAATAAAGGGTATTATAATGTATTACAGGAGTTTGATCCAGCCGGTGGAAATTATGAATGGGGAATGCAGGTAACCTTTGAAAACGGGACTGCAACCCTTGATG
>JAOZOC010000295.1 GCA_029933495.1 Bacteroidales bacterium | reverse complement strand
CCTCGATCCCAAAGGAATAGCAGAGATTCGTGAGCTGATAATTGACATTGCAAAACAGGGAATAACAATAATTCTTGCGAGCCACCTCCTTGACGAAGTTCAGAAGACCTGTACACACGTTCTCGTGCTGAATAAGGGACAGAAGCTGTTTGCCGGAAAGGTGGATGAGGTGCTGAATGTTGCCGATACCATTGAAATTGCTTCGGATGATTTGCAAATGCTGCAGTTTGCACTCGAAAGTATTGATTTCATCAGCAATGTTAAAAAAGAAGGAGATATTATGACGGCGAATATTCAGGCGGGGAAAACGACCTACGACCTGAACAGGGAATTGATAAACAAGAAAATAATAGTGACCCATCTTTCAAAGAGGAAGCGGAGTCTCGAAAAACAGTTTTTGGAATTAGTAAGCGAAAATCAATGATACGACTGCTCAGAATAGAATTCAGGAAATTAAAACCATACAAAGCCTTTTGGGTTATGCTGATTTTCTATACCGCTTTGCTGGCAATCATGGTTTTCGGTATTCCCGGACTTATCGACTGGGTTGCAGAAAAATCGGGAGATTCCAAGATCAGAATTTTCAAGGCGATAGTCTTTAACTTCCCTGACATCTGGCAGAACATAGCTTATGTGGCAAGTTTGCGGATTTTTATAAAGGTAATACTCGGGCTAATTGTTATTGTCCTGATCACCAACGAATACAGCAACCTGACAATCAGATCGAATATAATCAGCGGACTGAGCCGGGGTGAGTTTCTTTCCGGAAAATTGTTATTGCTTGTCATTCTTGCTGTTTTTTCGACAATTGTAATCTTCCTTTCTGGGCTTTATCTCGGTTTTACAAATTCATCGTCAAAGGATATTGCTGATGTTTTCGGGAAGATGTCATTTCTAGGCGGCTATTTCCTTGAACTGTTCATCTTCCTCAGTTTCACTCTTTTCATTGGGATATTATTCCGCAAAACAGGTTTTTCGATCATCATTTTATTTGCATACATTATAATTGAGCTGATCCTTGACTATAAACTTCCAGATTCATTTTCGCCATATCTTCCTATAAATGCGATGAACAACATTATCCGTTCACCCAACACATCACTCATAAAGTTAAAATCGCCGGGCTTCAATTTTGAATTTCAGGAAGCCATATCCTTTGCTGATGTTGGGATTGCTCTTGTATGGGCCGCCATTTTTATTTCACTTTCCTATTTTTTATTAAAAAAGAAAGATATTTAGGTTGTCCAAGCCTCTTTTTTTAATACTTTTGGTAACTGATTTACCAGGGTCTAATGCAATATTTAAGATATATAGTACTTATAGCGATTATGCTATTAACATCTAATGCCTTTAGTGGAAAAACCATTGATAGTCTGCATATTGCATTAAGCAAATCAAAAACACCATCAGAGAAACTGGCGGTATTAAACAGGCTTTTTGAAGCAGCTCTTCCAATAGATGATACTAAAGCGATGCGTTATGCTGACCGGGCTCTCACAATTTCAGAATTTACTGATGACGAAATGGAAAAGGGGATTGCATTGTACAATAAAGGTCTGTATCTCTTGAATACTGGTCAATCAAATGATGCAAGGACATACTTTTATAATGCAATGCAAATATTTACAAAGAACGACAGTGAAATATGGATTGCAAAAACATATTCACAACTGGGGCAGGTTGTAAAAAATAATCTTGAATACGAAAAATCGCTTGAATTGCTTTTTAATGCGATGAATATACTTGAGAAAACGAATAAGGCTCCAAAGTCTCTTGGAACGGTTTACAACAGAATTGGTGGTGTTTACTACGATCAGGGAAATTATGATAAAGCATTCGAATTTTGGGAGAAAAACCTTCAGATAAGAGAAATCCTGAACGACAGTCTTGGTTTGATGAGTGCATACAACAATATCGGCGAGATATACCGATTTTCAGGCGATTATGATAGGGCTCTTGAATATTACAATGATGCAATTGCCATCAATAATATTTTGCAAAAGCCAAATTTTTTCCCGGTTATTTATGATAATATCGGCAATATTTACATAAATACTAAAGAGTATAAAAATGCTGCCAGATACCTTAACAAAGCTCTTAAAATTGCAACTCAGGAGAAGAATGAAAAAAGACAAGCCGTGGTGTATAATTCACTCGGCAATCTTTATCTAGCAATGAATGAATATAATTCCGCAAAGAAATATTTTCAGACTGCTAATGATCTGCTAACAAAATTATCTAATATTGAAATTCAAAGAGAGTCATATCTCGGACTTGGAAAATCCTTTGAACATCTCCACCGGTATAAAGAGGCCTACAATTATTATGTCAGATTTAAACAATTGAGCGACAGCATATCAAAACTAAACAGTTTTGAAGAGATAGCAAGACTGGAAATGAGGTTGTTGTTTGAAAACAAGAAGCAATTAAACGATATTGAGCAGGAGAAAAAGGAATGGATGTATTTCATAATTGCAATCGGCCTTTTTTTCATAATAATAGTTATTGCCTGGCTTTACGGACGGCAGAAAATAAGGATAAAACATTCGCAGACTGCAAAAGAGAATCTTGAGCTTGAGAGAAAAAGACTTCAGGAAGAGATTGACTTCAAAAACAGGGAACTCGCTACCAATGTAATGTATATGGTTAAAAAGAATGAGTTGATCAACCATATCAGTGAGAAACTGATAAAAGCAAAATTGCGATTCAAAAAGGAGAATATACCTGTGGCGGAAGAGATAATTCACACTCTTCAAATGAATGTTGATGTCCAGATATGGAATACATTTGAAAAACGGTTTGAGGAGGTTCATAAGAATTTCTATTCCAAGCTTAATGAACGGTTTCCAAAGCTGACTAACAGGGATTTAAAACTATGTGCTTTGTTAAGGCTTCATCTCAGCACCAAGGAAATCGCAACAATAATGCACCAAAATCCTTCAAGTGTGGAAGTTGCAAGAACAAGATTAAGAAAGAAGCTTAATTTATCAAATACGGAAATAAACCTTGTAACATTTTTATCAGGCATTTAACTATGGTCAGGAGAACAAAAATATTAATTATATTCCTAAGCATTGCGATAACAGGTTTTTCGCAGGGTTCAGGTAATCTTGACAGCCTCATCAATTCCCTGACCAATCCGATGGATGATGTTTCAAAGGTTGATCTGTTAAATAAAATTGCTTCAGATATCTTCTTCTTTGAACCTGATGATATATATAACTATGCAAATGAGGCCTTAAAACTTGCCGAAAATATTAATTATAAAAAAGGAATTGCAGAAGCTTATAATAATCTTGGAATTTATTACAGGGAAAACGGGCTATACGACGTATCCAGTGAGTATCACTTCAGAAGTCTGGAGATTATGGATAACATTGATTATATAAATGGTATTGCAAGGTGCTACAATCTTATTGGGATTATTTATTACTTTATGTCTGATTATGACCTGAGCCTGAAATATTATTTAAAGGCTCTGGAAATCAACATTGAGCAAAACGACACAAAATGGATTGGGGGTAATTCCAATAATATAGGGATGATTTATGAAAAAAAAGGGAATTATAAAAAGGCCTTGGAATATTATTATAAATCACTTGAGATAAACAATCAGCTTGGAAATAAAAACTGGGTTGCAAATAATTACGGAAATATTGGCAGCCTTTATCAAAAGATCGGTGACCCAAAAGCACTTGAATACCTGCAAAAAAGGCTTGAACTTTCAAAACAAACAAATAATTATGATGCACAGATATCGGCAATCCTGGAAATTGGCAAGTATTACAATTCAATAAGTAGCTACAGGAATGCACTCAAATATATTGTTTCCGATTCACTTAAAATTGACAGCAGCCAGTCACTTTATCGTAAAAACAGTATCAGTGAGCAACTTGCTATTGCTTATGCAGGAAACGGAAGATATGATTCTGCCTGCAAATATCTAAAGCTTCACATTTTGTTTGACGACAGCCTGAATCTTGAGAGTTACCTCCAGAAAACCACAAAAACAAAGATGCAATATGAATTCAGGAAAAATCAAAAACTCGAAGAGCTGAAAAACCAAAAGAGAGAGTTGGTTTTTATAGCTATTTCCGGATTGCTGCTCGTAGTACTTCTGTTTGTTGGATTATTATTTGCACGTCAAAAAGCCAAGGCTGATCAGCAGAAGCTTGAAAGGAAGAAACTGAAAATTGAGAATAAACTCTTAATTGAGGACCTTGATTTCAAGAAAAAAGAACTGTCTGACAATGTCAGGTATATGTTGGAGAAGAATGATCTAATCAATATGGCTTCCGAGAAACTAAACCGGATAAAGCCGCAATTCAAGCCTGAAAACCGGAATATTCTGAACGAAGTAATTATGGAGCTGCAATCGGCAACCGATGACGATATCTGGGAAGAGTTTGAATTACGTTTTAACCAGGTACACAGCAATTTCTATAAAAACCTCAGGAATGAGTTTCCTGATCTCTCCCCTACCGAACAAAAGCTGGCTGCCTTTCTAAAATTAAACATGAACACAAAAGAAATATCAGCTATTTTGCATCAAAGTTCAAAAAGTATTGCTCGCGCTTTAAAAAATACTTATCTGGGGGATTATAGTGATAAAAGCACTTTTGATTCTGTTTATCAAGAAGTTATGTCAACAGGAGGTGCAGGTCTTCATTATGCGACTAATCCTTTTGCAAATATACATTCTGCAAGATCTTGTTTTTGTGCACCTGGAGTACTTTATAATCATCAGAAAAAAGAACAATTGTTATGTAAAGAATATAAATGTGTTCAATCAAGTATTAATGCAGGCGTTCCTTATACTCATTGTGTTGA
>JAOZOC010000294.1:3843-4836 GCA_029933495.1 Bacteroidales bacterium | reverse complement strand
AATGATATTACTTAATGTTGGAATGGGAACAATAGTTTTAACGAGTGTAGTCGTTTTCTTATCTGTTATACTTTTATTAGTTATTGTGTTGCTTTATGCCCGAAAGAAGTTGACGCCTCAAGGGGATGTGACAATAACTATTAATGATGAAAAAGAACTTGTAACAATCCCGGGATCGACATTGTTATCTACCCTGTCTGCCGAAAAAATATTTATTCCTTCTGCTTGTGGTGGTGGTGGAACTTGCGGTATGTGTAAAGTTCAGGTTTTTGAAGGTGCAGGCTCAATACTTCCCACTGAAACTGGTTTTTTTACGCGAAAAGAACAAATGAATAATTGGCGCCTTGGCTGTCAGGTGAAAGTAAGGGAAAATATGAAGATAGGAATTCCTAAGGAAATATTTGGTATTAAGAAATGGGAGTGTGAGGTTGTTTCAAACAGAAGTGTAGCTACATTTATTAAAGAGTTTGTCGTTAAGCTTCCCGAAGGCGAAACCCTTGACTTTAGATCAGGTGGATATGTTCAGATTGATGTTCCTCAGATTGAAGTTGATTTTAAAAAGGATATTGAAGTTGATGATGAATATAAAGGTGATTGGGATAAATTTAAAATGTGGGATCTGAAAATGAAAAATCCTGAACCAATCTACCGCGCATATTCAATGGCTAATTATCCTGCTGAAAATAAAATTGTAATGCTAAATATTCGTATTGCAACACCACCATTCGACAGAGCTAAGGGTGGTTTTATGAATGTTAACCCCGGTATTTGCTCCTCATATATTTTCTCACGTAAACCTGGTGATAAGATAACTATTTCAGGTCCTTATGGTGAGTTTTTTATCAAAAATACTGACCGCGAAATGATGTTTATTGGCGGTGGAGCTGGAATGGCCCCAATGCGCTCACATATTTTTGATCTTTTTAAAACAGGACGCACAAAGCGTAAGGCTACTTTCTGGTACGGAGGAAGATCTCTAAGAGAACTTTTTTA
>JAOZOC010000294.1:0-3833 GCA_029933495.1 Bacteroidales bacterium | reverse complement strand
TGTTGACCAATTTGAAGAAATAGATAAGGAAAATCCAAATTTTACATTTAATATTGGATTGTCGGAACCACTGCCCGAAGATAACTGGAAAGGATATGTCGGATTTATCCATCAGGTGATTTATGACAATTATCTTAAAAATATTGAAGAACCGGAAGAAATTGAATATTACCTTTGCGGTCCGCCGATGATGAATGATGCGGTTAACAAAATGCTCGACGATCTTGGAGTTCCTAAGGAAATGATTGCCTTCGACGACTTCGGAGGTTAAATTGTATTTGAAATCCCATAATAATTTTATGGGATTTTTTAGTTTATTGCCTGAAGCATACAGTATAATGTTTATGATGTGACTTAGGTTTTATTTTTTTAAAAAGATTTTAATACAATAATAAGCTATATTAAACGCTTTATTTTTAAATAAGAACAAAAACAAAATTCCTATGAAAAAATTCACCTTAATTCTTGTAGTCCTGATTTTTGCATCTCTGTTTGCATTTACACAGGACGAAATTATCTTTAACTCAGGCGATAGGGTTAATGCGAAAATTCTGGAGATTACAAAAAACCAGGTTAAGTATAAAAAGTTTTCAAATCCCGATGGCCCGCTGGTTATTGTGAGCAAAAAGGATATTAAAAAGATTATCTATCAAAACGGTGAGGAGGATGTATTCACAAGCAATACTCCTGAACTTGGTTTTAATCAGAATGTTTTTGCATATAACATTTTTGATGTTGTTTACAGCCAGTTTGCCTTTTCGTATGAACACATCTCTAAAAGCGGTAAACTGAGTTTCTTTATTCCTGTTTCGGTTGGGTATGGCGACGGGGAAGGCCCGAAAGCTTTTCACGATAAAGGTTTTACCGGATTTGGTGTTAATCTGTTCCCAATGGGGCAGCATAAAGTTTCCTATTATCTGGGGCCTGTGTTGCAGGTTGGTTTAGGAGAGGATTATGTTGATGGCGGTTACGATCCTTATTATGGATATTATAAGGAGGAGTACTCCGACTTTGTTTACGGGAGGTTTATGATCAATAACGGAGTAGCTTTTACTCCCGTCCCAAACTTACGACTGAATGCGACTTTCGGACTGGGACTCAGGTATTATGACCTGCCCGACTCTTATGATACCGGAATGCAGTCAACAGCTTATTTTACGTTTAGTATGGGATATGCTTTTTAAGCTGTTGTTTTTTTAAAAAGATTATTTAAAGCCGGATAATGAAAAAGTTATTATTCTTAATTCTGACGGGACTACTTTTTTCGTGTAATAACCAGGAAAAGATGCAAAAGGTTAAGTTTTCCGGTGAGGCACAAGGGACTTATTACGTAGTAACATATTTTGATTCCGAAAACAGAAATCTTCAACCGCAGATAGATTTTTTGTTAGATGCTTTTGATAATTCGGTCTCTATATGGATACCGAATTCGATTATTTCGCGTATTAATAATAATGATACAGAGGTTGAGGTTGACGACTGGTTCAGAGGCAATTTTATGCTTTCAAAAGATGTTTTTGAAAAAACAGGCGGTGCTTTCGATCCTACTGTCGGACCTTTGGTCAATGCTTGGGGGTTTGGTTTTACTGATAGAATGAAAGTTGATAGTGCAATTGTTGACAGCCTGTTGCAGTTGGTCGGGCTTGATAGAGTGAGGATTGATGGAAATATTGTTGTGAAAGAAGATAAAAGGATTCAGTTTGATTTTAATGCTGTTGCCCAGGGATATTCTGTTGATCTTGTTGGTGAATTGCTGGAGTCGTATGGAATAGATAATTATCTGATTGATATCGGGGGAGAGGTGCTTGGACATGGGGTTAAATCCGATGGTTCTGCATGGAAGGTGGGAATTGAGAAGCCAAAAGATAATGCATCCTATGGTGAAGGGTTGAAGGCTATTGTAAAGCTGAAGAACAGAGCTCTGGCCACTTCAGGCAGTTACCGTAAATTTTATGAAGAAAACGGAGTCAGATATTCACATACTATAGATCCCAAATCAGGCTTTCCCGTTCAGCATTCCCTTTTGAGCGTTTCTGTACTTGCAGATGATTGTGGGGTCGCGGATGCATGGGCAACAGCCTTTATGGTTGTTGGTGTTGAGCTTACTAAAGATCTATTGAAGAAAAACCAGTTTCTCGAAGCCTATTTAATCTATTCAGATAAAGAAGGAAATATGAAAACCTGGCATACTAAAGGATTTTCGGATATTCTGGATGAAGAGTATTGATTTACGATTTACGAATACGATTTACGATTTACAAAAAAGGACTGATTTAAAAGCTATGAGTAACCATACACTATTTTTATCCACGAATTTACACAAATAAAATTATTATTACAAATCAACACCTTTAACACATAACTATGAGCAAGTGTCCACTCTTGCCTTGGGAAAATACCGTAATTTCCAATTATTCCCAACATAGGCAAACCACAACCAAGTAGAAATGAAATTATTAATTCATTGTTGTCTATAAAGAAATACAAAATCCGAAACTCAAAATCCAAAACAATGTTTAAAATCCAAAATCCAAAAATTCAAAACTCTTGGTACATAACTAAATATTTCAATCAGTTGTTTGATCATTTGAATTTAATAATTTGAATTTATTTTGGATTTTGGTATTAGATATTTGGGCTTTACATAATTTGCCAATGACAAAAGAAAATCTATTACGCTTACCCTGGAAAGTCCATCTGCACTGTCCGGCGTTCATCCGAAAGGTTCTATCTCCCTTTCAGCGCTCCGTGGTGCAGTTCGTAATTCTCACAGGTTGTTTCATCACCATCGCCACAGATACAACCAATCTTTTCACCTGTTGAAGTGTCAACTGTGCTACACGTCTTGGTAAACATACCACCTTTTTGGATAAACATTTTAATACCAATAATTGCAAAAGCAAATCCTACCATTGCAATCGTTATGAGAAATATTTGCAGCATAATTGTAGTTGTTTATAGTTTAACAAGATTATTTATTATATGTTCAAAATTGTTGTCTCCTGAATTCCGCAAGAATTATTGAAGTGGCAACCGAAGCATTTAACGACTCAGCAGATTCGATCTGGGCAAACGACGGAATCATCACAGGATGCGTGATAAACTGTTTCAGGTTGCCCGAAATACCTTTCGATTCATTTCCTATTATTATAAAGCCCTCAGAAGGAAGTTCCATCTTGAATATGTTTTTTCCTTTCAGAAGTGCGCCAAAAACAGGAGGTGTGAATGATAGATTTGTGAAGAATTTATTTAGATCGGTGTAGATTGTCTTAACACGAATGAATGATCCCATTGTTGCTTGTATTACTTTCGGATTATAAGCATCTACTGTATTATTTGAGCAGACAACATATCGTACTCCGAACCAGTCGGCAGTACGGATTATCGTGCCGAGATTTCCCGGATCATTTATATCATCAAGCACAAGTACAAGTTCGTTTTTAAGTGAATCGTTATCCGTTTTTGTGTCAGGAATATTGACAACTGCAAGAACCTGGTTGGGTGCTTTTAGCGAACTTATTCTTTTTAACTCCTGTTCACTGATCTCAGTTATTTCTGTTTTTTCGGTAATACTTTTGTTTTTCTTTATCCATTTGCCAACTGCATAAACACTCTCAACATCGAATGGACTTCTTAGAAGCTCCCCGACAATTTTGGGGCCTTCGGCAACAAACAATTTATTTCTGTTTCTGAATTTATTGAGATTCAGTGAGTTAATATGTTTGATACTGTTTTTTGAAAGCATCTGCTACGATATTTTTACATAGCAAAGATAGTCATACCCCCTGAAAACCACCGTTTTTTTTTCGAAGGAAAGAAAATCTGATTATTAA
>JAOZOC010000293.1 GCA_029933495.1 Bacteroidales bacterium | reverse complement strand
CGATTGTTTCATGTATTTGAGAGCCGCTGCCCTGGCACTGCGGTAATATGACGCCTGCGATTCGAGTTTCTCCTTTGCAGCCACGATATATTTGCCGAGCAATATTTCGGCTTTCATCTGATCTGTCATCGGATTGGATTTCTCCTCCACCTTGTCCATTATCTCTGGCGACTTTGCAGACTGCGGGTTAGCCACAAGGATATCCTTTACAAGCACGTTAGGCAGTGCATCCTCCTTTTCTATTGTGGCAATGAGAACCGAGTCGGAGAGGTAGGGCGATTTGCCCATAAGTGCCATATAGGTATCGTAAGCCTCCGGCGGCATTGTTTGCAATACTTCCTGACGCAACACTTCCGTATTACCTCCGTCAATCAGGGCGGAAAGCAGAGCGTTAACACTGTCGGCTTTGCTGCCGTTGTCAGCCATTGCATATCGCAGTCCGTCGCGGTCGGTTCCGCTGCCGCCGCCACCACCGGGAAAATTGGATTTACAACTAACATCTTTTAAATATACTGTTCCCTGATCTTGAGGTGATACGTATTTACTATAGTAAGCAGGTTTCACTCTCGGCTGATCGGAAGCCTCCGGGTTGTGGTGGAAATAGGTAACCGGAGCTTCTTTGAAAGTGCTGTAATCGCTTTCGTCAATACCGTTGTTGTTGAGACTGAACAGATTACCCGCCTGCATATCGGTTCCGCCCTCAGCTCCCTGCTTACGTGCTATTCCAGGGTATGTTACCTCTTCGTCGGAAGTTACGGCTATGTCCTGAATGTTTTCCCAGTAGTCGTTGCATTTGATTTGGAGACCCTCCCAATAATTTTCCCCTCTATTTTCATTTTCAGCGAGGGTGGCATAAGTAAGGTTAGTGAAAGAGTTGTTATAAATCATATTATTGTCGGAGCCGGAGTTATTGATAACAAGGCCTATTCCTTCGGATTTGTCACCGGTGTGTTCGAAGTTGTTTTCTTCCACTGTGTAGCCGGTGCAGTAGTCGAAATAGAGGCAGTAGCTGTCTTCGCCGTTCATCGTCAGGCCTGTGTAAGGATGAAACTCATTGAAAAGCACGACGGCTTCGTCTGTCCTGCTCAGGAACACTGACCTGTGATTTTCGTTGAACACGCTGTTTTTAACGGAAACGGTTTTAAGGGGGTCGTGTGTCATTGCATTTATACCGTAGTTGAGTCCGGTAAATGTTGAAGGATAGCAATTGCCGTTGACTACACAGTATTCATTCACGTTGAACTTTGCATCTCGAGCGTTGATACCGGTAACCCTTAATGTAATATCAAGTGATGTCCTTTGGTCTTCAAATGAGCATCCCTGTATCCTGACACCTTCAATCTTTGACATATAAATGAAATAATCGTGATATGCGCCATTAAAAGGATCCTCGTCAATTGTAAAATCTGTCAAAAAGAAATGGGAATCACTACTTTCATACGTGTAGTCATAAAAACGGACAGCGGTTCCATTATTAATAAAATTAGCATCATCAGTCTTTACAATTCCACCTGAGTAATTCAAGTTAGGGACATCATTACCATCAGTCGGGGTTCCCATTTTCACCGCCCTGATACCGCACACGGCATTTTCTATAGTACCGCCGTTTATGATTTTGATTAATCCCTGATATTCTGTGGTTTGAGGATGTGTGGAATTACCCCATAGCTCAATGCCCTGCCACATATCATCGCAGGCATTTGTAAGCGTGCCACCGTCTATTATTAGTTGGGCGCCGCGTTCTACTATGATTTTGGAATTGTTAGGCATAGCCAATTTACCTGTAATAGTTAATTTTCCTCCTTGTTCGATCCTAACACTTTTTAATTGTCTGCGATTATCCCAGGTTACATTCTGTCCGTTTGAAATAATATCCTCACCGGAGTATAATCTGCAAATATCAGTTCCATAATTGCCGGAGTTGTATCTGTCGTGCCTGTACATACCCCATTCAATTCTGTTAGCATCTCCTTCGGTATCCCATACAAATACTTCATTACTTGCAGAAGCAATAATTTCATTTTTCCCATCGAAGTCAATATCATCAATACAACACGTAGCAACAATTCCATTTTTAGTAATTAAGGGAAATCCTTTAACAATTGAACCATCAATATTATATGCGAAAATTCTTCCAAACGTGGTGTCTCTAATTATGTTAAATTTTAGATACGATGTAACAATTAATTCCATATCGCTATCAGAATCAACATCTGCTATTAAAACCGACATTGATGCGTTAGCTGCCTTAGGAATATTTACGGGAAATCCGTTAAGATTTGCTCCTTCGTAATCCCATACATATAATTTCTCTTTTTCAGCAACAACAACTTCTAAGAAACCATCATTGTTCAAGTCACCTACTGATAATGCTGGTAGAAAGCCATGCCATTTCCAGTCTTCATAATTATTGCCAGGAGTAGCAGATCGGGAAAGATCAATAATATGAGGAGAGTCAACATCCCAGTTGTCCAATAGGTTTCCATCTGAATTTATTATATAGATTTTTGCTTTATTCATTTTTCCAACCATAAATAATATTTCAGCAGTGCCATTATTATCTATATCTGCTATTACGGGAGGACTGTCAAAACGGAACTTATTATCTGTATATCCTAAATCTTCGAAATTTATTATTGGATTATTATTGTAATCACTACCATCATAATTCCAGATATAAATACCGGGTATTAATCCCACAACAACTTCATTAAAACCATTGTTGTTTATATCCCCAACAGCCGGCATACCGAAACTCATAAAATTCCAATTATTAGGATAATTTACATCTACCGATTCCCAATCCTCAAAATAACCAGCACTGTTATTAAAAACCTTTACAACATCAGACACTACTTGAAAACTTATTAATTCTAACGAATTATCAGTACTATTATCAAGATTTGATATTACAGATCCTTTTTCGGTCCTTCCGGAAAGATAACCATCATCAGACGGAACCCATACAGGATTTGGACCTACATTATAAACACCATCAGTAGCCGAATAAACAAACATTCTTTTACCGTCATTGGCTGCTCCGGTTCCATTCTTTGTTGTAAATACTACTTCAAGCGATCCATTGTTATTTATATCAGCAATAGCAGGTATAGATTTCATATCAGCATTATTTAGTTTAACAAATCCACTAATAGTATTTTCATCATTATCAATATCATATAGTTCTTCACCATTCTCATAGAAAGCAAAGACACCTCCTTTATTACCATATCCTGCAGTAATAAATATTTCTTTGGTTCCGTCATTATCAACATCACAAACAGTGGGTGATGCTTCAGTTCGGTTTCCAAATTCCACTTCTGAAAACTCAACAGGCCATCCTTCGTGGTGCGGCAAAGATGTCCAAGCTGTAAACTCATAAGGTAAACACTCAATACCTGATTCAGTAAAAAATGAAAGTTTATAATTATATTCCGTTAATGCCTGTAATGGTGGAGCATCATCCAAAAAGTATGTAATACCTTCAATTATATTAGTATTTAATTTTTCATAATTTCCATCTATTTTTCTGTAAATATTGAAACCTTTAATGCCATCAATAGGCTCCCAATAAAGAAATATAGAATTTTCAAAAGAGTCAAAATTAATTCCTAAAGGACCAGAATCCGGTATTGTAAGGTTAAATTCCAAATTTGTAATCTTTCCGTAATTATCAGTTAGCTCAAGGTTTAAAACAACCTGATCATCCGGATTAAAGTTATCAGCAGTATGCAGTGTAAACGCATCTGAATTTTCAATTAAAGATTTTGAAGGTATATTTGCATAATTGTAAATTCCGTTTGTAACAAATACTGTACCTGCCGGCTCCAATACAGATAATACAGAACTAACATTTATTGCTTCGGCACATCCATTGTTAACTAATGTAATATTCATCGAAATATTCTCGTTTGGATCAATCTGTTGATCATTTCCTGCTGTAAATTCAATATGATTTATACCTAACTCTGATGCGCCAACTTGTATAAATAGTTCATCAGTTATTGAATAGCCGCCATCTGCTGTAATATCAATATCAAAAGGTACAATTATCTGGTCAGGAGTATTCGGGTCTATTGAGAAAAAACAATTATCCTCAATATTCCATCCTCCTTGTCCGTTTATATTACCAAACTCATAATCACATGGTGTAAAATCAACAGTAATATAATCGGAAACTAAACCTATTTTATCAATATGAACATCATAATCAACACTGGTTGCAGTTGAAACAGCAAGAAAACCGAGTTTTGCATATTTCCCGTTATAGTTATTTAGGTTAACTTCATATTCTTGCCACTCCTCATTTAAAAATTCACTATATACTGTATAAAGTGCCTCTGGTATGTCTTCCCAGTTATCTCCTCCATCAAAACTGATTTGAAGTTTTAAATAATCAGTTGCATCTGTATTTGAAAAATGGAGCATACTGAAGCTTAGTATTGATCTATTTAAGTAAATCTCATCTGTTACGATCCTTGCTTCCTCTCCAGTATTACCGTCCGAAGTATTGCAATAAGCAAGGTGCGTTCCATCAGGTGGATTATAACCAGGAGGATTAATAGTTTGTTCTGATGCTGACCAAACTAAACTTTCTCCCATATTTATTTCCCAATTCAGCGGAGGGAAAACACCTTCAAAACTTTCCTTTATTACTTCAGATTCAAGAGGTTCAAATGTTGCAAATACATTTGTTGCATTTTGCAAACCCTGATTTGTTAATTTAAGTGTAAAATTTATTGTCTCTCCAGCATCTGGCTGCAAATCACCATTTCCAGTACCATTATCAAATGTTCCAAAATCTGATGTAAATAGATGAATATTCGGATTGCATTGAT
>JAOZOC010000292.1 GCA_029933495.1 Bacteroidales bacterium | reverse complement strand
GCATTTTTAAAAAGCGAATAATATAGCTGTTCGTATTCATTCGATAGCAATCCTATTGGGTTAAAGCATATTTCATCAATTAATTGTTCGGCACTTTTACCGGGCGAAAGTTCATTCAAATAAAAAGGGATACCGCCCATTACCATATATAATTGAATAATTTGGTATTTGGATAACTTCAGGTTTCTTTTTTTGCAAAACAATTCTGTTTCGTGTAAATTAAAAGGCATAAGTTTAATTCTTGCAGTTATCCTGTTATACAACCCGCCTTTTGCTTTAAGCAATTTTTTTTGCATCCACGAAGCTGCCGAACCACAAACGACCAGCAGTACATTATCCATTGTTGAGACATGCCGGTTCCAAAAATATTCAAGTGCTGACACAAAGCCCGATCTGGGTCGGTCAAGCCATGGTAATTCATCAATAAACACGACAATCTTTTTTTTTCGGTTTTGCAACGAATACAAATAATCAGCTAAATATAAAAATGCAGTATTCCAATTTTTAGGGATGCTTGTTTCCTTGTTACCTTTTGTACGATAGGTATATTCCCTAAAAAAGTTTTCAAGTTGTATATTTGTTTCTGTCTCAAAAGAGCCTGTGAAAAAAAATACAGTTTGCGATTTAAAATATTCGCGGACAAGAAAAGTCTTGCCTACCCTTCTTCTGCCGTAAAGTGCTAAAAATTCCGGTCTATCAGAAGTCAAAAGCTTATCCAATATCTTTTTTTCTCTTTCTCTTCCGATAATCTTTTTTTCCATTACTTAAATTCCTTACCTTATATAATCACTGCAAACTTACAATTATTTTTTCGATAAAATATAATTATATTTGGAGAAATGTATAATTTCAATACTGTTTTCTCCAGATATAACTACTTATAACTGGAGAAATAAATATAATTAGGGTACATTTTTCCATATATATATCATAATTAAAAGGCTTCATTAAAACTAATATAAAAGGCACTTGATTCTCTGCCAATTCCATAATCTATCCTGACATTCATTCTTTCCTGTATTTCAAACCGAAGTCCTACCCCACCATTGGGTAACCAGTTTTTCATTTGATCAAATTTTGGTGCAACAGATCCTGCACCCACCCAGACAACAAAGCCAAAAGGTCCGTACATTTGTCCTCTTGACCTTGGTGTTTTTCGGCCAAACATATATCGGTACTCTGTCAAAAGGAACATCATATTGTTATCACGATATTGCCCCCAGATATAACCTCTCAGGTCGAACGGTGTTCCTATCATCGACATTTCCGTCCAGGGCACATCTCCTGTACTCGATCTTGCTTTAATCTGCCAGGCAAGTGTACTTGCTTCTCTTACAATTTGCTGATACTGCCGGTAATCAAGTTGTACTCCTTGAAAAATATGATTCGTTGAGCCATGTTTTCCATAGGCTGTTCCGCTCAGATCAATATATACCCCTTTGTATGCATTTTCGGGAAAATCTCTGCTATCGTACCGGAAAACCGCTCCAAACCCGGAATTCTTAATATCCGGGCCAAATTTTACAAAATCTTCATCCATAGCCATAAACTCATTTACATCTGTGGCTGTTGTTTTGTTCCTGTCATAATTTATCCCAAGATAAAAATTAGGGAATATTCGATAAGCAATTGAAAACTTAAATTGTTGCCAATCGCGATGATAACCGGTTGTGTCAGGTGATTTAGTCCTTTCTACAGCATTGGCATAACCCACACCCCAATAATTATCAGGCATATCTTTAATCCAATATTCACCCGAAATTCTCAGTTTATCATCTTTACCATAAATATTTGCTTTTATACTAACCTGCAATGAGCCATTAGTGCTATATGCAACAGAAAATGGAATTGATGAACGAGATAGCACAGGGCTTTCAGGTTTTAATTTAAAGGTAAACAGGCCTCCTGCTGACAGCATAAATTTCATTTCAGGAGAATATGACGGAGCAACATAAGGTGTAAAGGTTGATCTTCCATGATCAAGTTTCCAATTTTTGATTGAATCCAGTCGCTGCAGAAAAGTTTGTTTCTGATACGTGGTATCCTCTTGCGCGAAACTGCTTATCGGGAAAATGATTCCTGACAATAATAAGAAAACAACTGTATTCCTGATAATACCGGATATTTTATATTTCATAATTAAAATCATCTTCCACAGATAGATGTAAACGGGCAATACTTACAATCGTCTGCAACTTCAGTTTGCGTAAATGACACTTCTGCGTCAAAAATCTCCATCAAAATACTTTTTAAAATCTCCTCAAATTCCACCAAGGAGCCGGGAGTTACCGGTTCTTTTTCAGGGAGTCCGGCACTCATCATCCCTGCACTCAACTGCCTGAACGAGATTATACCGGTTTCCATCTCACCAACTCCAATATTATTTTTTCCATATAACCAACCATAAAACAGCAGCTGAAAACTCTTATCATATTTGGCTTCAGTCATCAGGTCTTCCCAATCTTTCAGAAACAGGTCTGTTTTTTTCACCATTCCTGTCTTGTAGTCAATAATGCGCGTTTTTCCGTTAACCTCATCAACTCTGTCAAAAGTTCCTTTCATCAGCACTTTACCCTGCCCGTCAGGAAACAGAGGTGATCTGACAGACAATATTGCAGTATCCCTCTTTTCAAGATATCTGATTATCATCTGCTCGTTTTTACCGGAAAGCTCTTTCAAAAATTCCACCTCCCTTTTTAGAAAATTGATAACAAACAGATTTGCAACTTTAAATATCAGGTGGTTAATCCCAAACTCAATATCTCCATCTTTATAATGCTCTTTAAAAGAAGCCGTAACATATTTTTCAACTTCCGGAAGCATTTTTTTAATATCAGATTCTGTAATATTTCTATTTATGAACGGCCTATAAAAAACCTCCAGAACCTCGTGAACAACTTTACCGAGAGTCCTTGCTTCAATGGTCTCTTCCGGCTCCTCTGTCTCACCCAGTTTCAAGATATATTGAAAATAAAACTGCAAAGGACATCGACGGTAAACATTCAAAGCTGTTGGAGAGAAACCCGAGTCAGCCATATCCTTAAGCTTTTCAACAATAAATTTTGTCTTTTCAATTTCAATATCCTCATTTTGCTTTCCTACTTCCAACTTGTTGGCGACAATTTGTTCCCCGATCTTTATGTCAGGGTTATATTTCGTCAGTTCTGTCTGTATCTGAGTAATAAAACGGCTTTTGTCTCCTCCTCCAAGTCCGTCAGCCTCTGTGGCATACAAAAGATAAACTTTCTTTGCTCGTTGCAGCAATCTATAAAAATGATATGCATAAATAGCATTATTGTCTTTGTAGGTCGGAAGATTAAACTCCTTTCTCAAATCAAACGGAATAAAAGAATTTTGAGATTTCCCGGCAGGTATCAAATCTTCATTTACCGAAAGCATTATTATATTCTCAAAATCAAGAGTCCTTGTTTCCAGCATTCCCATTATCTGCAAACCTTTCAGAGGCTCACCATAGAATGGGATGCTACCAGAACCTGCAACCTGTAAAAAGAGACTTTTCAGGGTTGCAGAACTTCTTATGAACGGATATTCCTCAAACATCGCTTTCAGCCTCACAAATATTTTTGAGAAACTGAACAGATATTCCATATCAACAGGGATTTTCTCCCCACCAACAAAAACAGGTTGCAAAGCTTGCGTCAATCCGGTAAAAACAGCTAGTGCCTTACCGGTATCATCACCCCAGGGGTTTAAAACAGACAAGAGCATCTGTTTCAAATCATTATCAGAGATATTTAGCAACGATTCAATATCTTCAGAAAAATAAAAAATTCTGTTAGACTCCCTCATTTTCTTTGTCATCCCGGTCGCAAAAGCCGACTCACTGTAAAACCCCAGTAATTCATTTATGTAGGGATGGCCAATTATCTTCAGGATATCCTTAAAATAGATATGCAACCTTTTACCACCCGATTTATCAAACTTCATCGAGTTTTCATTCATCTCAAAAAGTGCTTCTATCAGGTTGAAAAAGGGGGTCTGTTTCAAAGGTAGTCCCATTGTAAGATTAAAATCCTCTACCTTTTCCGGAATAGAATTCAACAATGGAATTACAAGAGACTCGTCATTGAGCACAACGGCCGTATTCTCCATATCGGAATCGATTTTCTCCAACAAAGCTCCTGCAACTTTTGCCTGACCGGCAAGGTTTGGCACTCCTACGACCTTGATATCCTTGCTTCCTTCCAAAAAATAATCTCCAATCCACTTCACCTTACCATCATCAGCAGTTTGAAAATATTTTCTTAAAAATTTTCCAGCTTCCTGAATTGTGTCATCCACATAATATCTATCGGCATCCCACAAAATATCGGCCTTTCCGGCTTTTTCCAATCCAAACAGAATCTTTTCTTCCGAATAGGAAAGTGCATTAAATCCAGCAAAAATCACCTTCTCCCAGGCAGCTGATTGAATTGTTGTATCCATATTTTCGGCAAGACTTCTGTAGGCAAGTCCCTGATATACCGTATTTTTCCCCTTAAGCCGGCTAGTGAGCAATGAATAATACTTCAGAAGGGAATTAAAAAAAGCCAGATATCTCTGTTGAAACTCCGTTAAGGGCCTGCCATCAGGATTCCAAAGGGATATTGCTTTAACATCATTCAGATATGTAAATAATACTTTCGGATCAGCGAGATGGAGGTCAACATCATTGAAGTCGTGCAAAAGGACATTACTCCAATTCAGAAACTCATCAAAGTCAGAAGCATTTTCACCTTCAACCTCTCTATGAACTTCATACAATTCAAACTGTAAAGTTACCGGGTCAATGGGCTTTAAACCGGAAATTTCGAACACAAAATCCTCAATAGCATAAAAAGC
>JAOZOC010000291.1 GCA_029933495.1 Bacteroidales bacterium | reverse complement strand
AATTGTCAGATATTTATGCTTACAGGAATGATTATCAAAAAGCATTTGAATATCAGAAGAAACATAAAGTGATAGATGACAGTCTGTTCACAATTGAAAAGGACCGGATGCTTGCCGAGGTTGAGGCAAAATTCCAGAGTGAGAAGAAGGATGATAATATTCGCTATCTCACAGCACAAACAAAGATTCAGCGGAAGAATAACATTTTACTTATAATCCTGATAGTTCTGTTTGGAGCAAGTGTTGTTTTGCTTTTCTTTTTATTGAAAATGAAATCCACTGCTTTCAGACATCAGCAAAAACTTCGCGAACAGGAAAATATTATTCACAGTCAGGAGAAAAAACTGCTAAAAGAACAGTTGGAGTCTAAAAATCGCGAACTTGCTTCCAAGGCACTGGAAATGCTTCGTTACAATGATGCTATTTCGGGAATAGTGGAGAAGCTTGAAAAAATGAATTTCTTACTGAAAGGTAATCCTGATGCCCTCAAAACGATTAACGACATTATAAGAGATATTGATTCGAACACGAGACAAAATATCTGGAATGAATTTGAAACGGCTTTCAAAAATATCCATTCCGGATTTTATAAAAAACTGATTGAAATTTGTCCCGATATAAGCTCATCCGAGATAAAAATTGCCGCATTGCTTAAACTTAATCTCACAAGCAAAGAAATTTCAGCCATCACTTACAAATCGGAAAGCGGAATTAAAACTACCCGCTACAGATTACGTAAGAAACTGAATCTTTCCTCGGATGAGAAATTAATTCCATTCCTGATGCAGCTTTAGTATTCTGTAATTTGCTACTGATAACCTTCTAATAATTCCATAAATTAGCAATAGCTTATTATTGATAATCCGTGTGTTATAGTTTTTGCAACTTTTTGAAACCCGTCTGAAACTATTAGCTTACCCATAAAATTATGATTTCGATATGTGTCATTATACTTTTGCATTTTTATGTAAAATTGAGTTGTAAATGAAAAGCAAGAAGAAACATATTACAAAAAAATCAGCTCCTGAAAAGGTGAATGAGGATTCCATCAATGAGCTTAAAAGAAAAATGAAATATCAAAAAAAAGCTTTAAATAAAATTTTAAAAAACATTCAAAATGAAAAAGAATCTTAACACATTAAAATTTAGAACTATGAGAACAAAAAACTTATTTATGCTGCTGGGCCTACTGGCATTTGTCATTTCAGCTTGTGATAAAAACGATGACGAAAACATTGACGTTCCGCAATACGATCACAGTCTTATCTTGTCGAGAGGAAGCGGAGCAAAACTTGTGCTTACAAATCCTGTTGATGGTAAAGACCTGTTTGTTAGTGTCCCGTCGCCTGCCGTTGAAGATGTTAAAAGTCTCAAAGCAGGCTATATGTGTAAAAATGCTGTTTTTGTAGCCAAAACCGATTTGAAAGAATATACGATGTCTATTTACACCTGTGATGCAAAAACAGGTGCCGGCACGAAAGCTATTACCGAAGATGATCTTTATGTTTATCAGGAAATCAACGTATCACAGGCAGGGCCAAAAATTGTCTTTCCTGCAAAATCCAATGATAATCCGGAATACCAATCAATTTATACAATCAATGAAGACGGTAGCGGGTTGTCACACCTTAGCGAACCGCTGGAAAGTGTTATTGGAATGGACGGTAGTGAATATGAGTTGCAACCAACAAGTTTTCCTGCATTTTCACCGGACGGCACAAAAATAGCTTTCGATGCACTTGTACTGACATTACCGAACCATTGGGATTATTATGAATTCATCCTGATCATGAACGCTGATGGCACGAATAAGGTAACTGTTTTTTCCGAGCCGGGACAGCACATTGAGATTTATGATTTGTGCTGGACACAGGACGGAAACTTTCTGCTGTTTGTTATGCTTGACAACGACAATAATTTTCACAGGCGGATAAAAGCCCTTAACATAAGTAGCAAAAAAATAACAGACATCACAAATTCGCTGGAGATTAACGGTGACCAGATATATCATATCAGTACATCACCCAATTCTGACAGGATCGTGTTTAATCAGCATCTTGGCGGCGGCAGTGATCTTTTTATTGCAGAATATGAAACCCACGATGATGTACTGACGATCAAAGGATCGCCTGTAAAACTTACTGACAGGAATAACACCGGATACAGTTATTACACGCCGAGCTGGCAGGTGTGGGATGAAAATACATCGAATTGACCTTAATATTTTATTAAATCAGGACCATCACCTTCCTTATAGTTTTAACCTGACCGCCCGGGGAAATCTTTCCGGGCGGATTTGAATTAAAGTCTTGATTTTTATGATTTTTGCAAGCACAGAAGCGATTCTGCGTTGGTACCAAATTTTGGTTTTACTACGATTAGAAGATGTGTTTATTTTTTTTGCTCTTCAGGTGCAAACTCCCTTGAATAGTACTTCATAAAATACTCCGCCTTCTCAACCATATGTTTCGAGCCGACAAAAAATGGAGTTCGTTGATGTAATTCTTCCGGCTGAATATCAAGGATACGTCTGAAGCCATCGGAAGCCTTCCCACCTGCTTGTTCCGCCAGAAAAGCTACAGGGATATTTTCGTATAACAGCCTTAACTTACCATTAGCATTCTTTCGTATTCCGGGATACATATAGATACCACCTCTAATCAGGTTTCTGTGAAAGTCGGCTACCAAAGAACCAATGTACCTTGTGATGTAGGGGCGGTTTGTTTTTGGGTCATCTTCACGGCAATATCTGAGATACTCTTTTACACCCTCTGGAAAATAGATATAGTTGGCTTCGTTTATAGAATAAATATTTCCGCCTTCCGGGATTTTCATATTTGGATGCGACATCAGAAACAGCCCTACAGAGGTGTCAAGCGTAAAACCGTTAACTCCTTGGCCTGTTGAATAGACAAGCATTGTGGATGAACCGTAAATAACATATCCCGCAGCAACAAGCTGATTGCCCGGTTGTAACAGGTCTTCATTAGTTCCAGGTATCCCCGGCTCCGATTCTCTTTTGAAAATTGAAAAAATTGTACCTATTGAAACATTCACTTCAATATTTGAAGAGCCATCAAGAGGATCCATTGCAATAACATATTTACCATTGTTTGAAAGTTTATTGCTGAATGTAATAAGCTCATCATTCTCTTCGGATGCAATAGCACAGCACTGCCCGCCGTGTTTTAATGCCTCAATAAATTGCTCATTAGCAAAAACGTCCAGCTTCTTCTGATCTTCTCCCTGAATATTTTGTTTTCCTTCATATCCCATAATATCACCCAATCCTGCATTGTTTATCTCACGGTTTACAATTTTAGCAGCAATAGTTATGTCGTTCAAAAGTCTTGTAAATTCTCCTGAAGCATTTGGAATGTGAGCTTGCTCTTCGTTTATAAATTCTATAAGTGTTTTCATATTTAGATTTTAGTCAGGCCGCAAAGATACAAATTGGATTGATTTGGCTCACGACAAATTGCAACATCTGAATTTGGTCAATGATATTTGCTTTCGGATTACCAAACGCTTCAGGCCACTTCGCAAATCCGAAAGAGCCCGAAGTAGCTGGCAGTAGTGAAATAAGAAACCATTTGGTTGAACGCCGGCTCTTAGGCCGAACTCCTGAATGGTTGAAACATTAAAACCCGCAGGGACTTCTCTGCTTTTTCCTGCACCAACCCTAAGGGTTTTGCCAATCTTTCGCGTTTTTGTATTTTGGTGGCAAGAAAAAACACAATTATTAATTTATTGTATCTTGCGAACCGATTTTTTAAATTTTTAGGAGTATGGCAATATTGGGTATTGATAGTAGTAGCATCTATTATGAAGAGCACGGAAAGGGTAGCCCGTTAGTGTTAATTGCAGGGTTGGCTTCCGATTCGCAAAGCTGGTTGCCGGTTATTGATAAATTATCAAAATATTTTCGTGTAATAATTTTTGATGCAAGGGGATTGGGGCGCTCATCCAAAGATAATTCGGATATTTCAATTCGATCAATGGCAGATGATTGTGTTAAATTAATGAGGCATTTAAAATTATCATCTGTTTATCTGCTTGGTCATTCGATGGGAGGGATGGTAGCTATGGATTTGGCAATCAGATATCCCGAAATGGTTGATAAACTTATCCTTGAGGCTACAACACCGAGAATGAATAACCGGAATGCTGAGCTGCTTAATGACTGGGTTTCATATTTAAAGACCGGGATGGATAAATTTTTATGGTTTAAAAATATTTTTTACTGGGTTTTCTCATCTGATTTTTTTGAGGATAAGGAGATGCTGACGCAGGCAATAAATATGTCAGTTGATTATCCCTATCCCCAGTCAGATGAGTCATTTGAGAATCAGGTTAAAGCTATTTCTTCATTTGATTGTGTTTCAGAACTAAATGAAATCCAGGCACAGACATTAATTATTTACGGTGAAGAAGATATTCTGTTTTCACCGTCGGAAACCGTAAAACTGTTCGAGCGCATTCCTGAAGCACAGACAATAACAATTTCAAAGGTAGCACACTCAATTCATATGGAAAATCCTGCAGATTTTACGAATAGTGTGATAGATTTTTGTAGTTAGAGGATACTCTACTGGTATCGTTTTCGAGAATAGGTTCTACGGCGCTTATTGCGACTGCTGCTTCCTTCGGTATTAGCCGGCTTTTTGGGCCTTGTTCGTTGTTGCTGTTGCCTTTGTGGCTTCTCTGGATTTTTAGATGTATCCTCATCGCAACAATTAAGAAACGGATGTTCAGTTACCACAGGAATTTTCTGATTAATAAGCTTCTGGATGTCAAGTAAATATGCCTTTTCCTCCGTATCACAAAATGAAAGCGCGATTCCACTGGCTCCTGCCCGGC
>JAOZOC010000290.1 GCA_029933495.1 Bacteroidales bacterium | reverse complement strand
CCAACCATATTTGCAAGCTGGGCATGTACGACACGGCTTAAAGTTGAACCATGTGAAGTGCGGGCAAGATAATATTTGAGATTTTTTGTGAGATAATCAGCCGAGAGATGATAATTCAGACTTTCCAGGATTTTGTCAACATCCGATTTGTCAAGATTATAAAAGAGTTGCAGCGTGTCAGCCTGTTTTGCCACCTTGTAATCATCCGCCGATTTTCCTTCTGCTTTTAATATTCTGTCCATCCTGTAGATATTGTCATATCTCTTTCGGTAAGAGTCCCAGTCAAGCTCTTTTAGGTTAAAATACCCATCATATTGAGCCAGTATATCAGCTTCGATAACAACATTCATTTTTGATGCGATATCATTCCATTTTTTTATCTCCTTTTTAGATAGTTGGATTTTTTCAAATATCTTATTTCTTGCGTTATCGCTTATTTTGTCAAGAAGATGATTTGCTTTTGAGATTGCCCATACCACCATAAGATTGGTGTATGTGTTATCTTTAAGCCCGCCTTCATTAGTCTCGTGGTATTTTTCATGAAACTCATCCGGCCCCATAACATTTTTGATGGAATAGCGTTCTTCAGTTTCATCAAAATATGTTTTAGAAGCCCAGAAGCGACATATTTCGAGGAACATCTCTGCACCATAGTCTTCAATGAATTTTAAATCGTTTGTTATATGATAATACTGATAGACATTATAGGCAATAGCCAGAGAAACATGCCGTTGCAATGAGCTGTAATCGGGCCCCCATTTACCTGTAACTGGATTAATGTGGACCACCTGGGTCTCTTCTCTGCCGTCACTACCACTTTGCCAGGGGAACATAGCTCCCTGAAAGCCGTATTCTTTTGAGTATTCGCGAGCTTTGTCAAGTCTTCTGTACCGGTACATCAGCGCAGCTTTAGCCACATCCGGGAAATGAATATCGTAGAATGGTAAAATAAAAAGTTCATCCCAGAAGATATGACCCCGATAGGCCTCGCCGTGCAACCCACGAGCAGTTATGCTGGCATCAATATTCGCATTTTGTGGTGACATTGAAACCATTAGGTGATAGAGGTGCAGACGAAGTAGTTTTTGTGCCAGGCGGTCGCCTTTAAGTTTTATATCAACCTTCTCCCAGATTTCATCCCATTTTTTGTTGCTTTTCTTAAATTCATTCTCAAACGATCCTGCTTTATCTGTCAGATCTTTTGCATCTTCAAGAGGGTTTTTACTGTCATCTTCTTTTGAAGTGAAAATAGAAACCGTTTTTTCAATTTTAACAGTCTTGTTTGGCTTTACCTTTAAATTGACTATTGAGTGAATTTGTCCGGCCTCCTTTTCGATTTTAATTTTGGGATTAATCTGATGATTATTTTCAAAACTTGCAATTCTTGCAGCTTCGGCGACTTCTATATCCGATTGTGTTGTTTTAACAACTAAATATGATTTTGTTGACTCTCCATTTTCCAAAACAGGCTGAAGATGACTTTGATTTAACTGGCGATAACGCTCTACACCATCGTTTATAATTTTTCCGTCAAGAACCGATTCAACAGAAATATTTGCTGAGTAATTTAATGGAGTTAACTCCCACGAAATGGCAGCAAGGTGAGGATTGTCCATTGAAGCAAATCTTTTCGACTCCAGCAATGTTTCCCTGCCTTTATAATCTTTGATACGTATTTTTCTATAAAGTAACCCTGTTTTAAAATCAAGCTTCCTCTCAAAATTAATTATTTCAATATGATTGATCTTAACCCAGGGTTCATTATCAAACTTAAACCTGATTGGTATCCAGTTAGGACAGTTAACAAAATCTTCATTGTCTATATCCCTGTTGCCAACTTTTGAAGTTAGTCTGTTGTATACTCCGGCAATATAGGTTCCCGGATAGTTAATCTCTCCTCCGAGGCATTCCTCAAGTGCGCCACGTGTCCCGAAATAGCCATTACCAACAGTAAGCAATGTTTCTCTTGTCTTCTCTTTTTCAGGGATATAATCGAAATAAGACAGACTCCAGTTGTCCTCTTCAAGACCTTTATTGAACCACTCTTCTATTCCCTCGAGGCCTATTTCCGATATGTCTGTTACGACAATATCTGCTCCATTTAATTTCAGATCCTTTTCGTTGTTTTCTCTTGCAATTCCCAGTACCAGTCCGAAGTTTCCTTTTTTCCCGGCCTGAACACCAGATACAGCATCTTCAACAACAACTGCCTCATCGTAATAAACGTTGAGGTTATCAGCTGCGGTTGTGAAAATATCCGGCTCAGGTTTTCCTTTTAGTCCTGTCTCTGCAGAAACAACTCCATCAACCCTCGTCTCCATTAAATCAAGTAAACCTGCTTTCTCAAGAACTGCTTTGCAATTTTTACTTGAAGAAGCAACGCCAACACGAATTCCTTTTTCTTTTAACTCATAAATGAGAGATACTGTGGACTCATAAACATCAACACCATCTCTTTCCAGAACTTTATTAAAAGCCTGGTTTTTTCGATTTCCCAAGCCACAAATAGTCTCTTCTTCCGGTGCATCGGATAAAGCACCAAAAGGTATATTTATTTTTCTTGATTTAAGGAAAGATTCAACTCCTTTATACCTTGGCTTGCCATCAACATAAGGCAGGTAATCATTTTCATGACTGAACTCTTTAAAAGGCTCATTATACTTCTTCTCCCTTTTAATCAGATATTCATCAAACATCTCTTTCCATGCTGCGCTGTGAACCAGTGCTGTTTTGGTGATAACGCCGTCGAGATCGAATATTACTGCTTTAAAAATGTGTTTTTTCATTGTGCTATCTATATAGAAATCCAATTGTAACCATATCCTTTAAGTTGAAGTTTGCCATTCTTAACAAAAATCAATTCCTGTCCCAGAACATCAACATTTGGAAATTCAAATTGTTCGAGCTTTATTGATATCTCTTTGCCAGATAAATTATTGATAATTAGTAGTTTCTCATCTTGAAAAGACCTGATGAAAGCAAGAACCTCCTTCTGCTTGTTTCCATCGCTGTCATCAACATCAACCCATTCAATCTTTCCTCTGCCAAAACACTTATATTGGTTTCTTGTGTTTACCATTAATTTAATGTTGTTATAAACTTTGGAATGGAACGACTTTGAATCGTTTAGTTCTGTCTTCAGATTATCCCAGTCAATTTTCCCTCTGACTAAAAAACGAGTATCATCTTTCCCTGTATGTTTTATCATCTCTTTGTAATAGTTCACATCATTGACCTTGCCAAATTCATCACCATAATAGATTATAGGAGTTCCGGGCAATGTGAGCATAATTGAATACGCGAGAGCTATTTTTTGAGGGTTCCTTTGCATAAGTTCAGAGAGGCGCGCAGATATCCCCTGACCAAGCCGAAAGTCCCATTCGGGCTTAAGGCAGTAATTATTGTGAATATATTTTCTGTCTTCCTCCGAAACATAAACCAATTCCAGACTCAGTTCGTCATGACACCGGAGGAAAGTAAACCACTGTGCTGTTTCCGGAATATTGGGTGTAACATCCGGACTAAGGGTTTCGGTTATCGGCTCACTATTTTGCGCTGCAATGGCTTTAAACATCTGGGGCATCAGCGGGAAATGATAACCTGCATTGCACTCATCACCGTTACCGAAATACTTCACAACCTCTTTGGGTTTCTGACAGGCTTCGGCGAGCAGCAATGTGTTAGGCCGAATGTAATCGAGGACAGCCCTGAAAAACTTAACGACGGTATGTGTTTGGGGAAGGTTCTCACAGGTTGTTCCATCTTCTTTCCAGAGGTATGGAATGGCATCTGCTCTGAAACCGTCCACACCCTCTTTCATCCAGAAGAGGAAGTTGCGAGTCATTTCAATAAGTACCTGCGGGTTTTTAAAATTCAGGTCCGGCTGAAATTCGAAAAATCTATGGAAGAAATACCAGTTGCCATCTTTTTGCCAGTTACTTTCGCATAATCCGTAGAAAATTATCCTTGCATCTTTATACAGGTTTGTGTTTTTTGACCAGATATAATAATCACGATAAGGGTTATCTTCCGACTTTTGTGATTCCTTAAACCAGGCGTGTTTTTCAGAAGTGTGGTTGATAGCAATGTCAAAAATAACTTTTATACCTCTTTCGTGAGCTTCCTGGAGGAAATTTCTAAATATTTCTCTTTGCTCTTCTTTTGTGCTTGTTTGGGGCAACCCCAATAATTCAGTTCTTATTTGTTGGTAATCCCGAATGTCGAATCCAGCATCTTTCATCGGAGAATCCAGAATAGGGAGAAGCCAAAGGCAGTTTACGCCCAGATTTTGTAAATAGTTGAGTTTTTCTTTTAATCCATCAAAGTCAGTATTGAAAAGGTCAACATAGAGCGAATATACTACTGCATCTTTATACCAGCCCTTTGTATGTGCAGCAAATGATATTTCCTTTTTTGCAGATTCGATTTCATCAATGAAATCAGTAAGTATTTTATTCTCTTTATCGGGATATAGTGCACTCCAATAATCAGAAAGCTTTTTAAATAATTTCATATAAATTTAGAATAAAACGATTGAAATATATAACTTATGATAAATCCTCAATAGCGTTTTGAAGAATACTTAGAACTAAAACAATAACTTAATCTGTTTCCCTGAAAAAGAATACTCCATTGTTTTGTGTTAATTCAAAGCTTAGTATAACTTCTTATATCCTTTATTGTCAGGCAACCTCAAAATTTCCTGATTTGATATCATTTATACTAATCTTTAATACATCTTACACAAAACCCGGTTCCCTTGTCATAACTGCCTCGTCCCACTTGTGAATAGTTGTAATGTAAGCCACGGTTTATACCATTTGTGCCATCCTCTGTTGATGACCAGAAATATGTATTTGAGC
>JAOZOC010000289.1 GCA_029933495.1 Bacteroidales bacterium | reverse complement strand
GTTTAAGAAGCCGGTAAAGCTAAGTTTAAGTCAGGAGATGTGACCCTAAACCTGACACAATTACAATACCGAAATCATTGCTTAACCCCCAATATTGCTTTTAAAACAGTCTCACTTGTAGCAGGAATGGGCAGGTCGGGTTCTGTTTCGTGATTACCGACAGCCGAGACAGCATCTTTAATTGCCATCCAGACAGAAAGTGCATGCATAAACGGTGGCTCTCCGATGGCTTTACTTTGTCGTATTGTATTGGGATTCGGGTAATTTTTCAGAAGTTCAACCCTGAAATCTCTGGGGATATCCGAAATTGTCGGAATTTTATATGTGTCTGGCGAATAAGTTAAAAGATTTCCATTGTTATCATACTTCAGCTCCTCATTTGTTACCCAGCCGACTCCCTGAATAAAACCACCTTCAATCTGTCCAATATCAATTTTTTCATTTATTGACTTTCCGGCATCGTGCAAAATGTCAGTTCGCAAAATCTCCACTTTACCGGTTAGTGTGTCAACCAAAACCTCCGAAACCGACATTCCCGAGGCAAAATAATGAAAGGGTTTTCCTTTGCCGGTATCGCGGTCGAAATGAATATTCGGTGTTTTGTAATAGCCTGTTGCACTTAAACTTATACGACTCATATAAGCCATCGGAATTAACTCTGTAAAAGATATTTGTCGTTCGGGATTCTCCTTGTCAAACACATTGTTATTATCAAAAACCACATTCTCAGCAGAGGTTTGAATAAGTTTTTTACCCTTATTAAAATGTATGGCGGCAACAACTTTAAGCCTTGATTTAATCTTTATAATGGCATCTTTAACAGCCATGCCGTTTAGGTCTGTCCCTGAAGAGGCAGCAGTTGCTGATGTATTTGGAACTTTTGAGGTATTAGTTGCATTTACTTTTACATTCTCCAGATCAATCCCAAGTTCTGAAGCAGCAATTTCCATTATTTTTGTATTCAATCCCTGGCCCATTTCTGTCCCGCCATGATTAACCAGCACGGTCCCGTCCAGGTAAATGTTAACCAATGATCCGGCCTGATTTAGAAAAGCGGTTGTAAACGAAATTCCGAATTTAACAGGTGTCAGAGCAAGTCCTTTTTTTACGAATCTGTTTTTGCTGTTGAACTCCTGAACATTTTTTCTTCTCTGGAAATATTCTGAAGATGTAATTATTTGTTCTAAAAGTACTTCTAATCTGTTGTTGGGGACAATTTGCCCGTAATGTGTTCTATTGTTAAAATCAGGCTTATAAAGGTTTAGGTGTCTTATTTCGAGAGCATCTTTTTTTAGAAATCGCGCAATACGGTCAACAATGTTTTCAATTACAGCCATTCCCTGGGGACCACCAAATCCACGAAAAGCAGTATTGGGTGGCAGATTAGTTTTCCACGAATTTCCAACAACCTTGAGATTTGGAATAAAATAGGCATTATCAATATGAAACATCGCCCTTTCAAGAATGGGCATTGTCAGGTCAGTAGCAGCTCCTGCATTTACATTGAATTCCACAGCAAGGGCGGTAATTTTTCCTGCACTGTCAAAACCTACTTTGTAATTGCTGATAAATTCATGTCTTTTTCCGGTCATTATCTGATCCTCATCGCGGGTAAGATGAATTTTTACCAGTCTGCCTGTAGCATTTGTGAGAAGTGCTGCCCAGGCGGCATAATGATTAGCCTGAGTCTCCTTGCCCCCGAAGGCTCCTCCCATACGCCGTATTTCGACTTCAACCTCATTTTTGTTAATTCCTAATACTTTGGAAACAATTGCCTGTGTTTCTGAAGGGTGTTGTGTCGAACTATAAATTTTTATCTCCTGATCTTCACCAGGGATGGCTAAAGCAGTTTGAGTTTCGAGATACCAGTGTTCCTGACCGCCGGTTGTAATTGTACCCTCGAGAACATTTTCGCAGCTTTTTAATATTTTAGCCGGATTTCCAGTTTCTATTTTCCGTGCAGGTTGCAAACGGTTGTCCTTTTCAATTGCTGTAGAAATATCAAGAACAGGTTCTATAGGCTCATATTTAATGTGAATAAGATTCGCGGCTTCCCTGGTAATTTCCGGACTTTCGGCAGCAACAAGCAGAACAGCCTGACCGATAAAACTTACTTCATCAACGGCAAGGCATGGTTCATCGAGGATTATCGGGCCCATTTGATTTTTCCCGGGAATATCTTTATATGACAGAATAGCCTTGACACCTGATAGCTGCAAAGCTTCAACGAAATCCACTGATTGAATTTTTGCATAAGCAAAAGGGCTATAAATCACTTTGCCATATAGCAGTTGATCATTTACATCAATATCATTAATATAAACCGACTGACCTGTTACGTGCTTTATTGCACTTTCGTGGTGTGGAAGTTTATTATCTGTTTTGATATTCATTTATTAAATCTTTGTTTCGAAGTAAAGCTTCATTAATAAATTAGCAGCAACATTCCGTCTGTATTCTTCTCCGGCGCGTGCGTCAGTAATCGGTGTGAATTCTTCTCTCAGAATAACCATAGCTTTTTCAACGCTATCTTCAGTCCAATTTTTATTAATAAGGAATTCTTCCGTTTTTTCTGCCCGCCTGGTAGTCTCGGCCATTCCTCCAAATGCAAGAATAATATTCTTAATGATTCCATTTTGTAATTCTATTGTAAGTCCAGCACTAACGGAAGATATATCAACATCCTTTCTTTTTGAAACTTTATAGAATTTAGTGGTCACATTTTGCTTTTGCTTTGGAATTATAATAGCTTTAATAATCTCATTTTTCCCTAAATCTGTTTTCCTATATCCTGTTATGAAGTTTTGAATAGTGATTTCCCTTTCACCTGCTTTAGCAACCAGCCTTAGCTTTGCATTAAGTGCAAAAAGCAAAGGAAGCGTATCGCTGATAGGGGAGGCCGAGGCAATATTTCCGCCAAGAGTTGCAAGGTTTCTTATTTGCTTTGAAGCAAAGATTTTTAGCATCTCATTAAAAACCGGAAGTTTGCTATGAAGCTCCGTTTTAATTGATTCCAGTGTCATTCCTGCTCCTAAAATAAACTCACTATCAGTTTCAGAAAACTTCTTTAAAGAGTCAATAGCTGATAAATCAATAAGTGTTTCAAGCAACTCGAATTTTTTAGTCTGCTTTAAAGCAATGTCTGTTGAGCCTGAAATAACAATAGCATCAGGATTGTCTTCCAATATTTGTAAAGCATCATCTACTTCGGTTGGCTGAAAATATTTCTGATTGAAGGCTTCAATACTGATGTTTTTATAATTACCTCTAATTTCCTTATAAAGTTCCAGGATATGCTCCTCATTTTCCGTAAACAGGTCACCCTCATCCTTTGGCAGGCTGATGCCAGCATTTAATATCGGTTGATATCCTGTGCAACGGCAAAGATTCCCTCCTAAATACTCTTCAACTTCAGCGCGGTCAGGATTTTTTGAATTTTTATAAAGTCCGAAAAGCGACATTACTACGCCGGGAGTACAGAATCCGCACTGAGTACCATCCGATTCAATTAGAGCAACCTGAACAGGGTGGAGTTCAACCTCTTTACCATCCCTTTCAGCAAGATTTTCAACCGTGATTACCTGTTTCCCATGTATCATTGGGAGAAAAACAAGGCAGGAGTTTACTGCCTTATAGATAATTTTTCCATTTTGCTGTTCAGCTAATACAACAGTGCAGGCACCACAATCGCCTTCTGCACAACCCTCTTTGACACCTTTGTGATTTGGCAATGAACGGAGATAATTCAACAGGGTTGTTGTTGGTTTTAACCTCTCTTTGTTAAAATCGACTGTGATAATTTTATTATCCAGAATAAACTGGATTGTATTATTGTAATCTCCGGTCATATTTCAAATTTGTGTTCTTTTATTTGTTTTTTGTTATCAATTGTTATAATCCTGATTTCATCTTTCAGCAACTGTATTCTTCACATCAATCATCTTAGCGAGAATGCTCAGGGCTATTTCATCTGGTGTAATCGCTTTAAACCTGATTCCGATCGGCATATCAACTTTATTGATCTCCTCTTCAGTCAGAACATTATTCTCAATCAATCGCTTTCGTGCTTTTGCAATTTTTGTTTTACTTCCTATCATACCAAGATAAGCAAACTCCTTTTTCGCACAAACTGACAATACCTCCTCATCATAGGAATGCTTTGGTGTAACAATAACAACAAAAGTATTTTCGTCAAACTTCACCTGTTTAATTGACTCAATATAGTCTTTTCCAATGTATTCAAGATTCCAGCCTTTGTTATTTTCAAAAGTCAGTTCCCTGTTATCAAACAGAGTTACACTGAAACCAAAACCCGGTGCAAATTCAGCAAGTGCTTTACCGATATGTCCTGCACCGAAAATATAGAGTTTCAGATCGGGAGCGACAGGTTCAATATAAACTTCCGCAAACCCGCCGCAATTCATATCCATATCCTTATCCAGGTCATAAACCAATTTTACAGGTTTTGACTCTTTCATAGTTTCCAAAGCATCTTTTATGACCTGCATCTCCAGTGCTCCGCCTCCGATAGTTCCTTCAATGCTGCCATCCTCAAAAACGAACATTTTCGCACCTGTTTTCCCGGGTGTGGAACCTTTTGTATCAACAACGATGCATAAGGCAGATTTCTTACCCGAATTAATTATTTCTTTTATGTCTGTTAAAATATTTTGCATATCTCTCCTGTACTCTATAACCAATAGGTTTTCTGTTTTTGTATATATCTTGTTCCTCCCCAACTTGAGGTCACATTTTGTGACCTCAAGTTAATAAACTCATCTTTTGGCAATAATGTATCCATAGCGGCCGGTGATAAATGAGATTAATAATATTTTTGATAAAAGTTTAAGAACTTATCTGCAATAGC
>JAOZOC010000288.1 GCA_029933495.1 Bacteroidales bacterium | reverse complement strand
AGGTGATTTCGGAAAACGATTTCAAAAAGATTGAGGATAAAATGCTGGAGCTTGCACGTCAGAAGCAGGAATTTTTCCGTAAAAAGGTCTCAAAAGAGGATGCAATAAAGTATTTTACCGAAAAAGGCGATGAATATAAGCTGGAGCTTATAAGTGAACTTGAGGATGGTGAAATTACATTTTATGAATTGGGTAATTTTACTGATTTGTGTCGCGGACCACACCTTCCCAATACCGGCGTTATTAAAGCCGTTAAAGTATTAAGTGTTGCCGGTGCATACTGGCGTGGTGACGAGAACAGAAAGCAGCTTACAAGGTTGTATGGTATTACCTTCCCGAAGAAAAAGGAGCTTGATGAGTTTCTTGTCAGACTTGAGGAAGCTAAAAAAAGAGACCATCGTAAAATTGGAAAAGAGCTGGAGCTTTTTACCTTTTCGCAAAGTGTAGGAGCAGGGCTGCCACTTTGGTTACCAAAAGGAGCACAACTTCGTGAGAGACTTGAAAACTTTCTAAAGAAAGTTCAGCGTGAAGCAGGTTACGAGCCGGTTATCACACCGCATATTGGTAAAGTTGAGCTTTATAAGACTTCAGGACATTATGACAAATACGGTGAGGATTCATTCAGGCCAATTTCTACTCCCATCGAAGGAGAAGAGTTCTTTCTGAAGCCTATGAACTGCCCTCATCATTGCGAGATATACAAAGCAAAACCTCATTCATATCGCGATCTGCCAGTCAGGTACGCCGAATTTGGTACTGTCTATCGTTATGAGCAGAGTGGTGAGCTTCACGGACTTACACGGGTAAGGGGTTTTACGCAGGATGACGCACATATCTTCTGTACTCCTGACCAGGTGAAGGATGAGTTTAAGGCGGTTATGGCAATCGTAATGAAAATATTTTCTGCACTTGATTTTAAAGACTTTGCTGTTCAGATATCATTACGCGATCCGGATGATACAGAAAAGTATATAGGAACGGATGAGAATTGGGAGAAGGCTGAAAGTGCAATTCTGGAAGTTGCAGAAGAAACCGGTCTCAATACAATTGTCGAATATGGCGAAGCAGCTTTTTATGGTCCGAAGATGGACTTTATGGTAAAAGATGCACTTGGAAGAAAATGGCAGTTGGGAACCATACAGGTTGATTATAACCTTCCTGAACGTTTTGAACTTGAGTATGTTGGCGCTGACAATGAAAAGCACAGGCCGGTTATGATACACCGGGCACCGTTTGGATCAATGGAAAGATTTGTGGCGGTTTTAATTGAGCATACCGAAGGAAAATTCCCGATATGGCTCACTCCTGAGCAGGCTATTATCTTACCAATCAGTGAAAAATATCAAAAATATGCAGAAAAAGTTTTGAAATTGCTGAATAATTCCGAAATTCGCGCCCAGATTGATAGTAGAAGTGAGAAGACAGGGAAAAAGATTCGGGATGCTGAACTGAAACGGATTCCGTATATGTTGATTGTTGGTGAAAAGGAAGAGGGTCAGGGTCTGGTATCGGTCAGGAGACAAGGTAAAGGTGATATAGGCACATTATCAATTCAGGAATTTGTTGATTTGATTAATGATGAAGTTGAAAAAGAGATTAATAAATAAACAAAATATACAATAAACGGTTATTAGTTTAAATTAAAGTACGGAGGAACATAAAATAGCAAAGCAAGTTAAAAGATATCAGCGACGAAATTTCCGCAGAAAAGAGGAGCCTTTTAAGGTGAATCATCGTATTACTGCGCCTATGGTTAGGCTTGTCGGTGAAAATGTGGAAATAGGAATTTATCAGCTTCGTGAAGCAATAAAAATGGCAGATGAGCTGGAGCTTGATCTCGTTGAGATCTCTCCTACTGCAAATCCACCTGTATGTAAGGTAATTGATTACAGGAAGTTTCTTTATGACAGGAAGAAGAAACAAAAAGAGATTAATGCTAAAACAGCCAAGGTTGTTGTAAAGGAGATTAGACTGGGACCTAATACCGATGATCATGATTTTAATTTCAAATTAAAACATGCTCAGAAGTTTCTTGAAGAGGGTGCAAAGGTGAAAGTTGATGTATTCTTTAGAGGACGTTCTATTATTTATAAAGAGAAGGGAGAGATTATCCTGTTGAGGTTTGCTCAGGAGCTGGAGGAGTTTTGTAAGGTTGAACGGCTACCCAAACTTGAAGGGAAAAGGATGATAATGATACTTGCTCCCAAAAAGTAGTATTAATAAGTAACTTACTAATTAAAATAGATAAATAATGCCAAAGATGAAGACGAAGTCGGGTGCTAAAAAGAGATTCTCTTTTACCGGCTCAGGGAAATTAAAAAGGAAGCATGCTTACAAAAGTCATATTTTGACGAAAAAGACGAAAAAGCAAAAACGTAATCTCGGCTATTTCACAATTGTTGACAAGGCAGATGCCAAAAATGTAAGAGAATTGCTTGCAAAGTAAAATTAATTAAATGTTTAACTTGACTTTAGCCTGTAAAGTTCCCATGTTTGGGGCGCTAAAGCAAAAAATCGAAAAATTATGCCACGCTCAGTAAATGTTGTAGCAGCAAAACAAAGAAAGAAAAAAGTCTACAAAAAGGTCAAAGGCCAGTTTGGAAGACGGAAAAATGTTTGGACGGTGGCCAAAAATGCATACGAAAAAGGCCAGGTGTATGCATACCGCGACAGACGAGTAAAAAAGAGAAACTTCAGAGGACTCTGGATCCAGAGGATCAATGCAGCAGTCCGCCAGTATGGAATGTCATATTCAGAGTTTATGGGTCTGATACATAAAAAAGGTATCGAACTGAACAGGAAGGCGCTTGCCGATTTGGCAATGAACCATCCGGATGCCTTTAAGGCAATCATTGATGCTTTAAAATAATCTGAAAAACATCCCGCTTTTAAGCGGGATGTTTTATTATTATATCCATAGAAACGGGTTTAACAAATATTTAACTTTTTTTCTTAATAATAATTTTTAAAAGATTTCGTTTTCAGTTTATCTTTACCGAATAAAAAAATTATTTACACTTTAATACACCTGTTTAGTGAAAAAAGGTTTTACGATTCTGATAGCAATAATTTCATTTATTTATAACTATTCCTATGCCCAGATTGGAGGAGATGAAGTATATCCTTTCCTGAATCTTACAACTTCAGCAAGAATTGCCGCAATGGGTAGCGATTTCCTTACAATTAAGGATGATGACCTGAATCTTGCACCTTCAAATCCTTCGCTAATAACTCCCGGAATGAGTGGTAAGCTTGGTGTTGCTTATGTTGATTTCTTTTCTGATGTTAATTATGGAACAGCAACATATTCAAAAACCTTCAATAAGGTGGGTAGCTTTATTGCATCAATGAAATATGTGAGTTATGGAAAATTTGATTATGCGGACGAAACAGGTATGCGCTCCGGACAGTTTTATGCCGGAGAGTCAGCTTTAACACTGGGCTGGGGACGACAGCTTGATTCATTGTTCTCAATCGGGGCAAATTTAAAATTGGTCTATTCATCGCACGAATCATACAACTCTTTTGGTATAGGCGTTGATGTTGCCGGGAGTTATAATAGCCCCAACCGGTTATTCACAGCATCATTGATTGCCCGGGATATTGGGAGGCAGATTACAACATATTCTGGTGAGAAAGTTGAACCATTTCCTTTTGAATTGCAGGCTGGAATCTCAAACCGGCTAAAACACCTTCCGTTCAGATATTCAATATTATATAACCATATCGAAAAATGGAATTTGAGTTATGATGATCCCAATGATAATACTACAGACCCGATAACCGGAGAAGTGATTAATAAAAATGGTTTTGAGGATTTTGCTGATAATTTTATGAGGCATATTGTTGTTGGAGCCGAATTGTTTATTGGAAAGAATATCAGTTTAAGGGGAGGATATAACTACGGGAGAAGACAGGAACTTAAAGTTGCTTCTAAAACTGCAATGGTTGGATTTTCCTGGGGACTTGCATTCAGGATTTCAAAGTTTTATTTCAGTTATGCAAGGTCAACCTACCACCTTGCAGGATCTCCAAATTATATTACAGTCACAACCAATCTTTCAGATTTTAAAAGAAAGAGAAATTAATTCCTGAATTTCATGAAGATCACCATTGATTCTGATTCCGGTTTTTGCTTTGGAGTAGAGAAGGCTATTGCCATTGCAGAACAACACCTTGAAAGAAAGACAAAACTTTATAGTCTCGGTCAGATTGTTCATAATGAAGAGGAGATAAGCAGGCTGGAGCGGAAAGGAATGGTCACAATAGAACACGATAAACTGCCTGATGCGGTGGATGCTGCAATATTGTTACGCGCACATGGAGAACCGCCCGAAACCTATAAAATTGCAAAAGAAAAAAATCTGAAAATCATTGACGCAACCTGCCCTATAGTTATAAAACTTCAGAAAAGAGTAAAAAAGGCTTACGAAGAGATGAAATCGGTTAACGGGCAGGTAGCTCTGTTTGGAAAGAAAAACCATCCTGAAGCTATTGGTTTGTCCGGGCAAACGGATTATACCGCAATAATCATTGAGTCTCCTGATGAAGCCGATAATATTGATGTTTTCAGGCCGTTACGCCTCTTTGCCCAGACCACCAAAAATAAATATGAATATGAAAAACTTGTCGGGTTGCTTAAGAAAAAATATAATGAGCAGGGCAGGCCACAGGATTTTATACATTATAATACTGTCTGCAAACTTGTATCCGGTAGGGGGGATCATCTGAAGGATTTCAGCAGAGAAAATGATGTAGTTATCTTTATCAGCGGCAAACATAGCTCAAACGGAAAATATCTTTACGGAATCTGTAGATCGGTAAACCTGAACAGTTATCATATTTCATCACCAGCCGAACTTGAGAA
>JAOZOC010000287.1 GCA_029933495.1 Bacteroidales bacterium | reverse complement strand
ACGGAGTATCAAATTCGGAGGGTGTTTATATATCTGCAAAAAAATCAGCAGAGGAAATAAGTATTTCAGTTGATTTTAATAAAGATTCCGTTTATGTGAATCACAAAACTGTTTTTAATGTTCATGCATCAAGTACCGATTGCAAAATAAAGAAAATAGAGCTTTATATTGGGGCACATTTGTATGCGTTTTCAAATGATTCATCACTTATTTATGAATGGATTCCGCAAAACCCTTATGATTACAATTTGAAAGTTAAAGTGATTGACACAAAAGACAGGGCTGCTTTTTACAATGATCATTTTAGTGTTCACTCGCAACCATTTCCTGAAATTCAATTAAAATCTGAGTATAATGGTAAATTTGAATTGCCGGGATTCGAAATGGCAATAACCGTTAATGCATCAATATGGTATTCCCGTAAAATAGGTTTGTTGAAATTATATTTAAATGATTCTCTACTTGCACAAAGAATCAATTCGGATACATTAACATATAAAATCCATAAATTTCCTATGGGCACACAGACATTAAAAGCCGTTGCATATAGCGATCTCGGAGACAGCACTGTCAAAACACAAGTCCTTTATTTTAAGAATGCAATAAATGTTAACGGTTTAATAAAAAGCATTATTCCTACCGACGAACCGGAAAAAGTCTATGCTATTGATGAAACCAACAATCTCATCTTAAATATTAATCCAAAATCATATAAAATAACAAACACAATACAATTACCCGAAACAGACCCTTATGCAGCAGATTACTCATTCAACAAGAAACGTCTTTACATTGTGTCAAAATATTCAGGCAATATGACAATATTGGACGAAAATACTTCACAAATTGAAACCGTTTTCTTTTCCGAATTTGCCGATGGGCGGGATATCAAAGTGGATGAGATGGGAAACAAAATATTTGTTGCAACTACATCCGGCCTCTATATTTTTAATAGCAACAGTAATTCATTAATAATTGAATTGCCGAACATAAATTGTTCTAAAATAGAATTGGTTCCCGAAAAGCATTTAATGTTTACGGTTGAGAATAGTATTGTTAAAAAATATAATATTGTTAATACTGAGCCAGAACTGATTCAAAGTACTTATTATCAGTTTGATAACGTAATTGCAAGCCCTGACAATAATCTTATAGCTTTGGGAAATAATTCCGAAATAAAAGTCACTAAAGCCGATGACATTGATAATGATTATTATATTCTGGACTTTGCTTACAAAGGATTGTGTTTTAATAATGACGGAAGTTTGATTTATGCAGGTGTTTATGATTTTATTGGTTCTGATCATTCTATTAATGTTTATGATACTCAATTCTTTTACCTGCAAAAGCAATTTGAACTGTTTTACCTTAGTAACGAATCAATAATATCTTTAAATAGCGATAACTCCAATATTGTTGCTTTTACATATAATAAGGATTATAACAAATATTACTATTTGTATTTTTTTAAAAACTTATAAATAAATATGAGAAGAAATCGTTTAATCGTCCGGTATCTTATATCCTGTGTATTGCTTTTGTCAATTGTTATTCTTTTGAATAATTGTAAGAAAAATGCACCTCCGAGAATTGCTTTTTTTACCCCTATTGATGATGTACAAATAGCATCCGGTGACACACTGTATATAAAAGCCGAAGCATCCGACGAAGACGGAAATATTGAAAAAGTTGAATTTTCAGTAGATGGGACAGTTGTATTTACCGATTATTCCGAGCCCTATGAGTATGTTTTTTCAGAAGTTAAAATAAATAAATATATAATAAAGGCTGTTGCGTATGATAATGACGGAGAGCAAAGTCAGGAAGCACAGTTTAGTGTGACTATTAATACAAATGATGGAGTTTCTGTTTTATTGGATGTAATAAAACCGGCCCCCCTTTACCATGGTGATACAATAACTATAAATGTAACGGCAGGAAGTTATTGGGGTGATATAAAAGAGGTACAACTTTATTTTTCGGATACATTATATGAAATTAAAAATTCACCACCCTTTAGTTTTAAATATGTATGTAACGAATCAGGTTCTTTTTATGTAAAAGCTGTTGATGAGAATGGAATTGTCGGTGTATCAGTAAATTATTATATTCACTTTGACAATAATTATACTCCTTATATCACACTTTATATTCAGAATAGTCAGAGCAGCTCCCATTCATTTTATTCCTGTACAAACGTTTCATTTTATTGCGAAACTAATTATTATTATGGCAATGTAGCAAGACTGGCATTATTTTTAAACGATTCTCTTCTGATTGATACCGAAGATGATGATGAGTTGTATTTTAACTGGGAACCACAAAAAGGCACATACGAAGTTAAAGCTATTGCCGTTTCTCAGTACGGAGATTCTTCCGTAGCAACTTCTCAGGTTTCGATTACATATTCTCTTTGTACGGATGGTAAAATAATTAATATGTCTTTCACCCAAAATCAGGACAGGATTATTGCAATAAATCAAAAACACAGGGAGTTAATGTATATTGATCCGGTATCACAAAATATTACCGAATCATTTATATTGCCGGGACTAAATCCCGTTGCATTTGATTATTCTTCCAAGGATAATATGCTTTATATCATTTATGAATATGAAGATTTTATAACAACCTGGGATATTGATAACGAAACATTTTCAAATCATCCACTAATTTCAAATTTTGATCCGGAAAGTTTGAAAACTGATGACATTCACCGTAGAATTTATATTGTAACAGATGGACATTTCGATATTATTGATATGGATAGTTTTTCCGTTTTGTATTCTTCAACTATTATTTATACCAGTTTTGAGTTGGATAAGGAAAATCGTTTTGTATATAACGTAAAATGGAACAAATTATATAAATATTCCGTCCAGAATGATTCTCTTGAACTTATTATGTCGGGACTGGAAAATAATGTTAAAGATAGGTTACTGTTAAATCCGGACAATTCTATAATTGCTATGTTTGGACCTTATAGTTATAAAATGATTGATATAAATGATTTTTCCATAGTAAACACTTCCGATGAACATGAACGACCAGTAAGTTTTAGTAATGATGGGGACAAGTTATTTCTGGTAAGCACTTTAGAGGCCAATTTGATTATTCGTAACAGTAACGATTTGTCTTTTATTGAAGAGTTTCCCTTACCTCACAGTCACTATTGTTATTCCTTCTCTTCAGATATTGAAGGAATAAACCTTTATGCTTATACAGCAAAGGGATCGTATGAAGATGAGGGTGCCATTTACTTTATTAAGGTAAATCAGTGAGTAAACTTGTGCCGAATTTGTTAATAAACCCGGAAAGAGATTAAGTGTGATAAATGTCAAAATATACCAAATCAAACTCTTTGGTTCTGTTCAATTGATTGAATACATGGTGAATAAGGCCTATTTTCCCCATTTTGTGTATTGAGATTTTTAGAAATGAAACATTATGTTTAAAACATTTTGTTTTATTGCGAACTTCGTTATATTCCGGTGCTTTCAGGATTAATGATAAGTAAATCAAGTTAGATATCCCTTTTTATATAATCATTCAGCAGTAACCTTACCATCAGTCCGTAGCTTTTGATTCCGGCTTTCTGGTTATTTGCTTTCAGATAGCTGTCGTAAACTTTGTCGGAATATTTTTCAAAAGGATTTTTAAATTTCGCCCAGTACCGGCGGTTTTCGTCAAGGTCGGATTTAACCTTGTCACTTATTTTTTCCCAAAGCTCGTCAAACGATTTACGGTCACTTCTTTTTAAAGCCGACATCGCATAGCGCATTGCCATAAGATACCCGGAATACCTGAAAAAAGGATTCGGGTGTTGCCTGCAAACAATGAAAGAAACATAGTTGGCTTCATCTTCGGGAGCTATCCCCGCCTGGTGTGCCATTTCGTGACAAACGGTTGCAGGCAGCAGAAAATCCGGTGGGTCCATATTTACATTCGCTTCACCGGTAAAAGGATTGTATATTCCCGTAACACCAAGGTACGAAAACACACCGGTGAACAGAATCTTTTTTACTGCCGGAAGCCTGTAATAAAGCTTTTTATCCCCAATAATTAAATCTTTATAACCATCGTAAGCAGCGGTCGTAATCTCTTTCCTGTCCATTGTTATTGAGGCTGCCATTTCCCTGCTGCTGTTTGTCTCGTCAATAAGCAGTTCGCACAATCCCCTCAGCTCTTCAGTGGAAAAACCGGACTTGGTTACAGTTACAAGCGGCTCTCTATGGTAATTCAATCCCCACAAAATCATAAAAAGGAAATATATTACAGAGGTAATAGCAAGCAAATTGATTACAAATTGTTTTAAAAAGGAAATACATCTGAGTTTGCCTTTTATGATTCTCGCTATACTTAATGCCAGTCTGAAAACGAGAAAAAACGCTAAAAGGTAAATAATTATCTCTCCGGCAGAAAAAGGAATCCAGCCTGTCATTGCCCTTAAAATTAAAGAGAGTCCTTTGAAAAGGCCATTTGAATACCATCTTTCAATAAAATGATGATGTGTGCTGATAAGCGAAAAGAAGAGCCATTGTACCGGAAAAAGAATTATCCAGACCGTTTTCCGGGTTATGAACGTTAAAAGCCTTTTTGCAATTTTCATCTTATATGTTATAACCGGCTATTTCACAAGTCTCAGCATAACAACCCCATGACTTTCGACAGTTGCTTTCAGCGGCCTGTTGGTCTTGCCGATATTTTTATGCCTCCATAAATCCCTGACGGTATATTTCCTGTCAAAATGATTGAATCTTGCAAGGATATGTTCTAGGTCAACAGAGGCTTTCATAGCTTTTTCGCTCCGGTTGAGCAGACAAACAGCCACTTCATCGCCGGAAAGTTCTTTCACCCAGATTTCAAAA